>NZ_ATVU01000029.1:0-35323 GCF_000420885.1 Dorea sp. AGR2135
TCCGATTACGTTCTGTGGTGCGGAACCTGTTCCTACACTGTGGCGTCCAAGCATGCTAAGGTCGATCTCCGGATTTACTCCATCGTTCTCTGCAAGGATTACACAGAAGCCGCCAAGGCAGTCCTCAAGGATTGGAAGACCTTTCTTGATGTGGTCTTTTCCGTTCATTCCAAGTTTTGCTGTACAACCTCCGGCTGTTACTGCTACACACTTGTATGCTCCGGATTTTACTAATGCTGCTGCCTCGATCAGTGCATGGGTCGGTGCTGCACAGAATCCTCTTGCGTCTGATCCTGATGCGCTTACAAGTCCTGCAACCTCTGCTGCAGCTTTTGCAAAGTTACCGCCGCCTCTCTGGTTCATGTCTCCACATGCTTCCTCTGCACAGTCAATAACATACTCTACATCTGCTTTTTCGATTCCTGCGTTACGTACTGCATAAAGAAGAGCAAGTACACTTGTTGCTTTACTCATTAAGTTCTCGTGCATTACGTGTGCGCTTAAGTTCTGATCGATATCATGTGCACGTTTTACACATCCAACCAGCTCGTGGTTGAAGTAAAGTGCCTCTGCGTGCTCATCATTTACATACCCCTCGATCTCGGAAAGCTCTACACCGTCTTCGATCTGGGATGAAATATCTTCTGTAATGATCGGGTTTGCTGCAAACTGACCTTTGTACTTCTCTACGAAGTTCTTCTCCAGTTTTACAACTTCAAACTGGTCACTGATCTGTACCAGGAATAAGAACTCTTCCTCAGGCATGATCTCACCGTATTTTCCATAACGGCTTGCATTCTCCATCTTCTTGTCATACCATGGAGCCTCTACCTGTGCCAGCTCATCCGGATGTACATTTCCGATGTATGTCTGGTTTGGCCAGTAAGCTACACAATCCTCATATGTACGAAGATGCTCTGGTACCTCTTTTAAGTACTCTGAATCTGGATTTACGATTCTCTCTGTTGTCTGAGTTGTTCCATTATATAAAACCATGTCAGGAGTATGTGCTAAGACATAACTTGCTCCTTTAATTACGCTATTCATTGTTTTCCACCTTCACCTTTCTTTAACAAAAGGACGGAGGGGTGAACTCCGCCCTTTACGACAACATATTTTCACATAATATGCGTCTTGTCAAATTATTTAATATTTAATACTTACGATCAATAATCTTACAGATATTTACAGTATTCGTCACGGATAGCGCTCATCTCACTAACGATATCGTCAACGTCGAGTACCATCTCCATCATGCTAACCTGCTCATCGTAAACTGCCTCATCGAACTCTGCCTTCATTTCAGGCTCGCAAACGTGATATACTGTGAGTCCAAGCTGGACCCCTGTCAATGGACCTGCGAATGTCGGATCTCCTGCTGTTACAGTCTCAGCTGCAAGACCTGCAGCTTCACCTTCTGCAGCACCAAGAACTACTACTAAGTTCTCTGCGCCGTATTCATCAGCGAAATCCTTTACTCTTTTCTGATTCTCTAAGTCCATTGCGCCTGCGCTCGTTCAGACGAAACACTCCGTAGATGAAAATACTACTTCAGCACCAGCAGTTTTTACGCACTCAGCGATAGCTGGTCCCGGAATTCCATCACGGTCTCCGATAATTATTGCTTTTTTTCCCTCTAAAATAGCCATAATTATGCTTTCTCCTTTCTTTTGGTAAAAAACATGTTTATAAATTAAAATATATATGACAAAGAACTCACCTAATTATTAGATGTATTTCTTGATCATCGCTTCGATTGTCTCCGGTGTACAATCATCTTTTACAAGCTCATCTACTTTTTCTCCATCTTTGTAGATTGCCATAACCGGAAGGCCAAGAATCTTCTGGCCGATTGCCAGACGACGAGCCTTTGTTGTATTCAGAGATGTAAACTTAAGTTTATCTCCATATGTGTCAGCGAACTCATGTACCTTTGGCATAAGTGCTGCACAAGGAACACATCCGTCACCGAAAAAGTCAACGAATACATATCCTTCAGCTTCCAGAACCTCTGTCTGGAACGTATTCTTATCTACTTCTATCATTGGTCTAATCCTCCTTTTAAGTCTTATTTATGAAATAGAATATATACTCTACGCCATGCTTCTCTCTACCATAACTGCAGCGATCGCTCCGTCAGCTGCAGCAGTAACAACCTGTCTCAGGCTCTTCACGCGTACATCACCAGCAGCGTATACGCCTGGGATATTTGTATGCATGTCCGCATCAGTTGGAATATATCCTCTTTCATCCATCTCAACACTTCCTTTGAAGATGTCAGAATTAGGAATAGTACCGATGAATCCGAATACTCCGAACATTCCGTCGTCTTCGTCAGCTTCAATCTTAGTAACTTCTCCAGTTTTCACATTCTTAACTGTCATCCAGGAAAGGATTCCATCTCCTCCAACTTCCTCAACAACTGTATCCCACATAAAGTGAAGTTTGTCGTTTTTGAAAGCTTTCTCCTGAATGGATTTTGCTGCACGCAGCTCATCACGTCTGTGAATGATTGTAACTTTTCTAGCGAATTTTGTAAGGTACATAGCCTCTTCAACAGCGGAATCTCCACCACCTACTACATATACCTCAAAATCCTCGAAGAAGTTAGCGTCACAAGTAGCGCAGTAAGAAACTCCTCTTCCAAGGAACTCTGCCTCACCCTTGCAGCCGATTGGTCTTGCATGAGCACCTGTAGCAATGATAATATTCTTTGCCTGATACTCACCTTTTTCACCTTTGAGGACTTTTACATCTCCCTCAAGTGAAACTTCTTTGATTGTGTCAGATACACGTTCAGCCCCAAACTTCTTAGCCTGCTCTGTCATACGTGCGATCAGAGACGGACCTGACTCCGGCTGATCTACAATCTGTCCAGGATAGTTTTCAATCTCATCTGTGATTGAAATCTGTCCGCCATCCTGTCCTTTCTCAACAATAAGAACTGACAAGCGACTTCTTCCTGCGTACAGTCCTGCTGATAATCCAGCAGGACCTGCACCCAGGACAATTACGTCATAAATTTTGCTCATAACGAAATTCTCCTTTTTTCATTTTTATTCTATAACGCTACATACAATATAGCACATAGTTTTCAAAAATGAAATGCATATTTTTTATAAAATGCACAATTTTACTCAAAAATTGTCTGTTTATCAACCTCTGTTGTAAGAGCTTCAAGAGCTTTCTTAACTAAGGATTTACGAAGTGCGTACTCCTCATCTTTATCCAGAGCCGGATTTCCAAGCGGATGTGGAATAGCAATTGTAGGAACGATTCTGTTAGCTCCAACTGTCATAGAAATTGGAGTTACAGTACACATATGAACTACTGGAAGTCCTGCAGCTTCAATAGCTTTTACCATCGTTGCACCGCAACGTGTACAGGTACCTCAAGTGGAGGTCATGATAACTGCATCAACACCATCAGCGATCAGCTTCTGAGCATACTCATCAGCGAATGCTTTAGATGATAATACGGCTGTTCCGTTACCAACTGTTGTATAGAATTTATTGTGAAGTTTTCCAATAACACCCTCACGCTCGAACTCACGCATAACGTCTACTGGAAGTACACGGTCAGGATCCTCGTTAGCGTATACCGGATCGTATCCACCATGAGCTGTCTCGTATGTCTCCTCTGTCAGATCGTTAACACCTGTAATGTCATACTCACCATATCTTGTAGCATTAGATGACTCGATGTGATCTGGATTACCCTTCGGAACAATACCACCAGATGTACACAGAGCGATTGTAGCTTTGCTAAGATCTTTGATAGCCGGGTTTGGAGCAACCTTGTCGAATGTCGGCATTGGGAACTCTGTTACGAATGGCTTACCAGCAATCTTCTTAAGAAGCATCTCAACAGCACGTTTTGATCCACGTTTCTCCTCGAATAAGTTTACACGGATACCGTTTGGCATGTAGTTGTCTTCGCAAGAGGCACCAATCTTCTCACCTTTAGCAAGTTTCATAGCAAGTGGAGCTAATTTTCCAACTGCATCTCTCATACCAGCTGCACTGTTCTTTGTAGGAACAATGTATACTTTGTCTTTGAACATATCAGCACCTGGGTTCTCAACGTACATTCCTGTAACTACCGGGATTCCAAGCTCCTCTTTGATCATATCGCAAACTGTTCCGCAAGCAACTCCGTAACGTCCTGCGTTGAATGCAGGTCCAGCGATGAACAGATCAGCATTCTGTCCTTTAACCATCTCAAGAATCTCAGCTTTAGCTTTTTCAAGATTCTCGTTGAAGTAAGAGTCACCACATACGATTGTAGCAACGATCTCAGCTTCATCTCCAAATTTCTGAGCAAGAGCGAGTCCTGGTCCTACGACCTCTCCTACGCGAAGCTCTGCAGGGTAATCTGCTTTTTCTTCTCCACCGATATTAGCGAAGAACTGGTTGATATAATGTACAACTCTAATTTTACTCATTATGATTCGTCCTCCCTTTCTATCGTGCACTCAGTACATTGAATCCTGTCTCGTTAGTTGCACCAGTCATACACTGAATCTCAACTTCAAGAGATCCGTCCTCCTGAAGAGTCTTGTCACTGGCACCAGCGATAACATTAACATAGTCTAAAGTTCCGATAACTTTATCAAGTTTTGGAAGGTGAATCAGCTCATTAGCATTTCCGCCTGTTACTACAGCATCTGCAGCCGGATCAGAGTCAGCAAGTGACTGAGATTTTCCATCACGTCCAGCATACTCATCTGTAATGATAACAGTCTTAACGCCTTCAGCCTCAATTTTCTTTGTATTCATGATAAGGTCTGTATCCGGGTTACCGAATCCCTCCTGAGATACGATTACAGCATCCAGGTCTAAGAAACGGCAAAGTTTTGCTGTCCAGTCAGAAGAACGCATCTTGTCTGCAAGGTAAACGTTCTCATTTGTAAGGATGTGGCAAACAAAGTTAATAGTTTTACCATGCTCCTCGAATAAATCGTGAATAACCGGGTTATTCTCGTGAACATATGTTGGGTTTTTATCACAAGCAGATACACAGTTACCAGATACGATAGCTCCGTCCATGATCTCTGTTGGTGTCATCAGAGTAGAAAGTGTCTTCTTAGCATCTACTCCGTATACATATGTGTCATGAAGAAGTCCCTGGCTCTGTAACATCTGTACATAAGCAACTCTCGGAAGATCTGGGAATTTTTCTTTTCCTTCCATAACCCCGTATGTCTCATAAACCTTTGTCTCATCTGGTGTAAGTTCACGTGCTAATTCCCCAAGATATACAGCAACTCTGAATCCAGCGAAACGAACAGCTTTCTCATAATCATGCTGTTTGATGTCATCAACTGGCTCACATACCATAACAAGATTTAATGTTTTTGAGAACGGTGTATACTGTGCTCCAACACCTGTCATATCGATGATACCTTCCTGGAATCCAACGATCTTACCAGCTGTAACAACAGCCATTCCTTTTAATGCATAAGTTTTTCCTTCACCAACTGTATCTACTTTGTTGATTACTCCCGGGAAGACTCCTCCTCTTCCTTCAACCTTTACACGTGGCTCGATAACGTCTTTAACCGGTGTGATTCTCACTGACTCACCTGGTCTAGCAATATCAAATGATACGCTCTTAATGTGCTCATCCTCAAGAGCAACAGCCTCTACAGCTTCTTTGTTTACATAAAGAATTCCATCTTCGATCTTAGACTCTGCTGCGAACTGGATATCCTTAATGTAAATGTGTCCCATTTCCAATCTTCTCACTTATGGTTCCCTCCTTCAAGAATTTTGATATTATTGTGTAAGCTAAATGCTTTAACAACCTCTCGCTACTCGACCTACCACACATCTGCGGATGAAATAGCGCTTTGTAACAGGGTCCAGTCAATTAGCTGGAAGTCTTTGAACGTTTCTGGCATGAATTCTCTGTACTTTTCTGACTTGAACTCAAACTTTGCACAGGATCTTATGGCTCCTTCTATAATTGACAGTGACCTCTCATCCAGTTTTCCGGCTTTACGTGAGATCATAACCGACTTATATGGTGTTTCATTCGGCTTCACGCTTCCAGATAATGGATGTGATAAAAGCAAATGTCCTTCGTGTATCCTGTCTCTAACTTTCCCCAATACATCCTCATAAGAAATCTCACTATAATCCACTTCATGCTCTTCATCAAGCATCTGTGGAACTAATGGATTGTTCGTTATTATAATGTAATCTTTCTTCATTTTTTATCCGCCTTCCATTTTTGATTCCTTACTATAGATGAAATAAGTATTGTGTCATTCTTCCCAGCTATCCGGTAGGATTAAAAAAAGGCGATGCAACACCAATATTGTGTGCGCATCACCTTTCTGTCTTTTGTCTTGACCGTCCTTCTTAGATAGCTTTTCTTTTCAACACAAGATTCAGAACGCAGTCCCTTTCTCAGTCCTTTTGCCTGAAAGTTTCACCCCTGATATGTCCACCAACATACCTTGGCTTGCCTCTTCGGCGGTCTTCTTTAGTAAAGACTCTCTCTTAAGAAAGATCATCCCGCTATTCACTTTTATTTTTTATAGAGACAATGAATATCTCCCATTGCCTGTATCTATAATAACGTATTGTTAATTTATTTGCAACCCTTTTGCCATAACTTTCTTTTTTTAGTCAGTATGCACATTTCGCAATGTCCCTTTTTGGTCACAATTGCCATTGCATTTGTTTTGTCTATAAATAATATATTCAGTTTTTCACAATATTCTATTAGTTCACAAACAATTTTACCTTTTTATTATAAGATGTTCTACTTTTATTTATTAGCGCCCCTTAATTCAACGCTTTATCACAGTAAACTCCAGTTTATTTGCAACTGGAGTTTACTGATTCTACTATCAATTATTCAATTATTTATTGACGCCATCTATGAATTATTTTTCTTTTTAAAGTTTTTAAAGTAATCTTCATGCACCTGGCTGATTACTTTACTCAGCGCAAATAATGCAAGAATATTTGGTACTACCATCAAAGAATTGAAACAATCTGCCATATTCCATACAAGATCAACTTCTGCAAGTGATCCAAGGAACACACAAGCCGCTGCAACTACAGAATAGATTTTCACTGCTTTTGGTCCAAACAAATATTTGATATTGGCCTGACCAAAGAAATACCATCCTATAATAGTAGAAAATGCGAAGAAGAACATACAGATGGCTACGAAGATATCTCCACCTTTTCCATATAATGTAGAGAATGCATACTGGCTTAATTCAGCTCCCGTTTTTCCAGTTGGAATAGATTTTGTTGTCAATATTACAAGTGCTGTTAGGTTCAATACTATAAATGTATCAATAAATACACCTGTCATAGCTACAAATCCCTGCTCTACCGGATGGTCCACTTTCGCTACAGCATGTGCATGTGGTGTAGATCCCATACCAGCTTCGTTAGAGAACAATCCTCTCGCAACACCTTTTGTAAGAGCAAGTTTTACAGTTGCACCGGCTGCACCACCAACTACAGAACTTGGTGAAAATGCTCCGATAAAAATAGATGCAAATGCATAAGGAATGTTTTTATAGTTGTAAATAATTACGATTAACGAACCGACAATATATAATGCTGCCATAAACGGAACAATTGTCTCCGTAACTTTTGCAATTCGTTTCATACCACCCATGAATACGAAAATTGCGATTACTGCTACTACAAGACCCATAATCCACTGTGGAACACCAAACGCTGTATGGAAAGATGCTGCAATAGAGTTAGATTGTACGGCATTACCCATAAACCCAAGTGCCAGTGTGATCAGTATTGCAAAAATTCCAGCTAGGACTTTTCCAAATGTTCCCTTAAATGCTGCTCTTATGTAGTAAACCGGTCCTCCTGTGACCTGGCCGTCTGCTCCGACTGTCTTATACTTCTGTGCCATAATCGCTTCTGCATAGATAGTTGCCATTCCAAGGAATGCCGCGATCCACATCCAGAAGATTGCTCCAGGTCCTCCAATTGCAAGTGCTGTTGCTGCTCCGGCAATATTACCAGTTCCTACCTGTGCTGCAATTGCTGTTGCCAATGCCTGGAATGATGACATTCCATCCGCTCCGGCTTCTCCTTTCTTACTGAACAGACCGCCAAAAGTTCTTTTCATTCCTTCGCCAAATCCTCTTACCTGGATAAACCCAAGTCTGAACGAGAACCAAAGGCCCGCACCTAACAGTGCAATAATCAGTACGTAGTTTGACATGTAATTCTGAATCGTCAATACAATGTTATTTAATGTCTCCATAAAACGACCCCCTTTTCCTTTTCGAAAGACATTTGTAATAATGTATTCGTGCTTCTCGAGTTTTAGTATAACCGAAACAAATCTTTTTTTCAACAGAATTTTCTGTAAACAATGATTATTTTTTGTTTATTTTAGTATTTTCTTATATATATGCTTTTATTGCAATGCATTAATTGCTATTTTCTGAATATATATGCATTATTATTTTAAATTAACCAACCAGTTTTTAACGCTAAAGAAGCCCGGCAGTTTTAATTCTGCCGGGCTTCTTTTCTTAACACTATCTTAGCTTATGTTTTTTCTATTAATTAGTTTATTTTGCTTTGTTAAAGTTGGTGAAGTAATCTTTATGTACCTGACTGATCACCTTGCTTAACGCAAACAATGCAAGGATATTCGGGATTACCATCAAGGAGTTGAAGCAATCTGCCATATTCCATACAAGATCAACTTCTGCGAGAGATCCAAGGAATACACAAGCAGCTGCTAATACTGAATAAATCTTTACTGCCTTAGGTCCAAATAAGTATTTTACATTGGCCTGACCGAAGAAATACCAACCAATGATTGTTGAAAATGCGAAGAAGAACATGCAAATTGCAATAAAGATATTTCCGCCTTTTCCATATAATGTAGAGAATGCATACTGGCTAAGTTCTGCTCCTGTCTTTCCACTTGGAATAGACTTCGTTGTCAGGATAACTAATGCTGTCAGGTTCAATACGATAAATGTATCAATAAATACACCAGCCATAGCCACAAATCCCTGTTCTACCGGATGATTAACTTTTGCCACCGCATGAGCATGCGGCGTAGATCCCATACCAGCTTCATTAGAGAACAATCCTCTTGCTACACCTTTTGTAAGAGCTAACTTAACAGTTGCACCGGCTGCTCCACCGACTACAGACTGTGGTGCAAATGCTCCTACAAAGATAGATGCAAATGCATAAGGAATATTCTTGTAATTGTAAACAATAACGATCAATGCACCTACGATATAAAGTGCTGCCATAAGCGGTACGATTGTTTCTGTAACTTTCGCGATACGCTCAATACCACCTGCAAATACAAAGAGTGCGATTACTGCTACAACAACTCCCATAATCCACTGTGGAATACCAAATGCTGTATGGAAAGCTGCTGCGATAGAGTTAGACTGAACTGCGTTACCCATAAATCCAAGTGCTAATGTGATTAAGATTGCAAAAAGTGCTGCAAGTACTTTTCCGAATGTTCCTTTGAACGCTGCTCTGATGTAGTATACCGGTCCTCCTGTTACCTGACCATCTGCACCAACTGTCTTGTACTTCTGTGCCATAAGTGCTTCTGCATAAATGGTTGCCATTCCAAGGAATGCTGCGATCCACATCCAGAAAATCGCTCCGGCACCACCGATTGCAAGTGCGGTAGCTGCTCCGGCGATATTACCAGTTCCTACCTGAGCCGCAATAGCTGTTGCCAATGCCTGGAATGATGACATTCCATCTTTTCCAGCTGCGCCTTTTTTACTAAACAGACCACCAAAGGTTCTTCTCATACTTTCGCCAAATCCCCGAACCTGGATAAAACCAAGTCTGATTGAGAACCAAAGTCCTGCTCCAAGAAGTGCAATTACCAAAATGTAGTTTGACATGTAATTCTGAATTGTCAATACAATGTTATTTAATGTCTCCATATAGTTTCCCCCTTTTCACTTTAGATAGACATCATTCGTTACATTTTGAAGTTTTGCGAAGTTGTTTGTAACTTGCTAACTTTCTTTACTAAGAATTATAATTTATTAACATAAAATTTGCAACCAATTTTAATATAAACAGTGATTAATTTTGACAATTCGCAAAAATGGGCTAAAAAAGAAGCGAGTTTCCTCGCTTCTTAATACATTTTTTTGTATATTTATACATTAATTTCTGCTGTCATGCCAAGCACATCTTTGTTAGCTTCCAGAACTGGATCCACAACTTTTTTCAGGAAATTTTCCACCTGAAGCGGCGCGCGTCCAACATATTTTGCCGGATCCATCGTCTTCTTTAACTCTTCCTCATTCAGACCAAATGCCGGATCTGCTGCAATCAGGTCAAGCAAGTTGTTATCCAGACCTTTTTCCTTCACATTACGTCCGGCCTCCATAGAAAGCTCACGGATTCTCTCATGGAGTTCCTGTCTGTCTCCGCCTGCTTTTACTGCATCCATCATAATATTCTCAGTTGCCATGAACGGAAGTTCAGACATTAGCCGTTTCTCAATAACCTTCGGATATACAACCAGTCCATCTACAACATTCAGACAAAGATCCAGGATACCGTCAATTGCAAGGAATCCTTCTGGAACGCTGAGTCTCTTATTTGCAGAATCATCAAGTGTTCTCTCGAACCACTGTGTTGCAGATGTGATCGCAGGATTAAGTGCATCAATCATCACATATCTGGAAAGAGATGCAATACGCTCACTTCTCATCGGATTTCTCTTGTATGCCATAGCAGATGATCCTATCTGTGTCTTCTCAAACGGTTCCTCTACTTCTTTCAAATGCTGGAGCAGGCGAATATCATTGGAAAATTTGTGTGCACTGGCTGCAATTCCCGCCAGTACATTCAGTACTCTTGTATCAACTTTTCTGGAATAAGTCTGTCCTGATACCGGATAACACGCTTCGAACCCAAGCTTCTTTGCGATCATCGGATCAATCTGATCGATTTTTTCCTGATCTCCATCAAAAAGTTCCAAAAAGCTTGCCTGAGTTCCGGTCGTTCCCTTAGATCCAAGAAGCTTTAATGTACTTTTTACATATTCCAGATCCTGAAGATCCATCAGAAATTCCTGCATCCAAAGTGTTGCACGCTTTCCAACCGTTGTTGGCTGTGCCGGCTGAAAATGTGTAAAGGCAAGTGTCGGCTGACTTTTATAAGTATTCGCGAATTTTGCAAGTTCTGCAATAACATTTATCAGTTTTTTTCTTACAATTTCAAGTGCCTCAGACATTACAATAATATCTGTATTATCTCCTACATAGCATGAAGTTGCTCCCAGATGAATAATTCCTTTCGCCTTCGGACACTGCTGTCCATATGCATACACGTGAGACATTACATCGTGGCGCACAACTTTCTCACGTTCTTTTGCCACCTCATAATTGATATCTTCTGCGTGAGCTTTCAGTTCATCGATCTGCTCCTGCGTAATGGACAGTCCCAGTGCTTTTTCTGTCTCTGCCAGAGCGATCCAGAGCCTTCTCCACGTCTTAAACTTTTTATCCGTTGAAAATACATACTGCATCTCCTTACTTGCGTAGCGCTCTGAAAGCGGGCTTACATATCTATCGTAGCTCATTTTTCTTCCTCCCTGATATACCACATTTAAGTGATTTCTTCACATATTATTTCTACATTATCATTATACAGGATACTTTCTCCTGCTATCAACACATTTAATAAAAAATCACATTTCACAATTAATCAAATGCATGAGAAATGTCCTCTGTCGGAACTTTCATCGGATAATTTCCAGTAAAGCATGCATCACAATACGCCAGTTCTCCGACCATATCTTTCAACTTATCGATTTCCATATACCCCAGTGAGTCAGCACCGATCATCTCGCGGATTTCCTCCGTCGTATGAGAATGTGCAATAAGCTGATCATTGGACGGTACATCCGTTCCAAAATAACAAGGATGTAAAAACGGTGGAGAACTAATTCTTACATGAACTTCTGTTGCTCCTGCCTTTTTCAGCATTTTTATAATATTCGCACAGGTTGTACCACGTACGATAGAATCATCGACCATGACAATTCTCTTTCCTTTTACTACTTCCTCGATAACATTTAGTTTAATCTTAACACTGCTCTCCCTCTGGCTCTGCTTTGGTTTGATAAATGTTCTTCCCACATAACTATTCTTATGAAAAGCCATACCATAAGGTATTCCCGACTCTTCTGAATATCCTTTTGCAGCTACCAGACCGGAATCCGGCACACCAACTACAAGATCTGCCTCCACCGGATAAGACTGTGCCAATGCTTTTCCTGCCGTAATTCTAGAATGGTAAACATTAACTTTATCAATTGTACTGTCCGTTCTAGCGAAATAAATATACTCAAAAATACATCTCGCCTGCTTCTTAGGAGAGATTGCCATAGATTTATCTGATGTAATGCCATTCTTTGTAAAGCTTACAATCTCACCCGGTTCTACATCTCTTACAAATTCGCCGCCTACTGCTGCGATTGCACAGCTCTCTGATGCAAGAAAATATGTATTGTCTCTTTTTCCGATACAAAGCGGACGTAGTCCGAACGGATCTCTCGCTCCAATCATTTTTCTTGGAGAAATCACAACCAGTGCGTAAGCACCTTCTATCTTTTGCATGGCATTACGGACAGCTTCCTCTGCTTTTTCCGTCTTCAGTCGTTCTCTTGCAATATGATACGCGATTACTTCTGAGTCAATGGTCGTCTGGAAAATCGCTCCTGTATATTCCAGTTCATGACGAAGCTCCACAGCATTTGTCAGATTACCATTATGGGCAATTGCCAGAGTACCTTTCACATAGTTCAGAACAAGTGGCATAGCATTCTCTACCTTCGTTGCCCCTGCAGTTGAATAACGGACATGTCCGACACCAAGATTACCTTTCAACCCTTCTAAGGCTTCCTCATCAAACACTTCGTTTACAAGACCAAGCCCCTTCTTCGAATGAACTTTGCGCTCTCCGTAAGTGTCTGTCACTGCAATTCCACAGCTTTCCTGTCCTCTGTGCTGCAAAGCAAATAAACCATAATATACAGATGGTGCTACATCTCCTCCATCCATATCATATGCTCCGAATACACCACATTCTTCACCCATACCTGTTGTTATCTTCTCATAGTTGCTCATGAATGTAACTCCTTCTTCCTATCAGTCATCAGATGTTTTTAAGTATAATACAAGGCAGATGGAAATGCAATTGCCCCACCTGCCCTTAAGTCTTACTCAGTCATTATTTTTATTTTGGTTTATTTATTAGCATTATTAATATTAAGACCACATTTATTAGTTTTCGCTAAATTTTCCAAGGAATTCTTTCATTCTTTCGTTAGAAGAACCAAATACTTCCTCCGGCGTTCCTTCCACAGCAATATAACCGTTATCCATGAAAATTACATGATCTGAAACATTTTTTGCAAAATTCATTTCATGTGTAACGATCACCATTGTCATGTGCTCTGCAGCCAGATCTTTGATGACTTTCAGAATCTCGCCGGTAAGCTCCGGATCCAATGCTGAGGTCGGTTCATCAAAAAACAGAATATCCGGATTCATAGCAAGTGCACGGGCGATCGATACTCTCTGCTGCTGCCCACCCGAAAGCTGATACGGATAAGCGTTTTCCTTATCAGAAAGTCCCATCTTCGCAAGCAGCTCTCTCGCCTCTTTGTACACTTCCTCTTTCTTTCTCTTTTGCACACGAAGCGGTGCATCTGTGATATTCTTCATAACCGAATAATGTGGAAACAAATTGAAATTCTGAAACACAAGTCCAAATGTTCCATCATAATTGATTTCTCCATCATCCGGTGTCTCAAGTCCTGTTGCGCAACGAAGAAGTGTAGATTTTCCGGAACCGGATGGCCCGATAATTCCAAGTACTTCTCCTTTATCTACTTTTAGAGAAATGTCTTTTAATACTTCCACTCCTCCAAAATTTTTCTTCACATTTTTTATTTCCAGAAGACTCATGACTTTTCCTCCTACCGATAATAATTCATTTTCTTCTCAATCCGTTCCATAATAAATGCAACCACAAGATTCAGTATGTAATAGAACAGAGCCGCAAATGCATATGGGAGCATAGATACCTGGCCGGAAGCAAGTGCTTTTGCCATCGTAAACATCTCTGTCACACCGATTGTAAATGCAAGAGATGTATCCTTTACAAGTGTAATGGTCTCATTTGTAATTGCCGGAAGGATTCGTTTGATGACCTGCGGAAGAATAATTCTTATGAACGTCTGAGCCTTTGTGTATCCAAGTATCTTGGCAGCTTCATACTGTCCTTGCGGCATAGACTCAATTCCCCCGCGATAAATTTCTGCAAAATATGCTGCATAGTTCAGTACAAATCCAATTGCCACAGCCATATTCTTCCAGGACTGGGAAATCTGTACACCAAAAATATAAAACGGTCCAAAATAGATCACCATAAGCTGAAGCATCAGCGGAGTTCCTCTCATCACTGATATATAAAGTTTAAAAATTGTACTGATAATCTTATTCTTTGACATTCTGCCAAAAGAGATCAAAAGTCCTAACGGCAGAGAAAATATCAATGTCACTGCAAATATCCACAGTGACGTAACCATTCCTTCTCCTAATTTTTGTAACATGACTGATGTTGCCATACCAAAATTCCTCCTCGCGAATCATTGTCATCGCTTTTCAAGAAAAACGGGCCACCCGTTTTCAGGACGACCCGGTCTTTCCAGTTAGTCTGTTTATTTATTTTCCAATTGTTGTGATATCTTCGCCAAACCATTTTGTAGAAATCTTTGCAAGTGTTCCGTCTGCCGCCATCTCTTCCAGCGTCTTCTGAACCTGATCTTTTACAGCATCATTTCCTTTTGCAAATCCAACTCCGTACTGCTCAGAAGCAATTTCATAATCGAGAATCTTAAATTCTGCAGAACGTGATTCAATCTGATACTTTGCTACTACAATATCCATTGCGACAGCATCAACAGCTCCTGATTCCAGATTCATAAATCCTGTATTGTAATCCGGAATGATCTCTGTTGAAAATGTAGAGCTAAGTTCTGTATTATCTTTTAATGCTGCCTCTGCGGAAGAATCTGTCTGTACATCAACAGTCTTTCCTGCAAGATCCTTTTCGGAATTGATTCCAGAATCTGCTCTTACGACAAATACCTGCTGATTATCAAGATAAGGCTCTGACCATGTATATTCATCTTCTCTTCCATTCATGGTAAATCCGTTCCAGATACAGTCAATCTCTCCGGATTTCAAAAGTGCATCTTTAGAATCCCAGGCAATCGGTTCCGGATGGAATTCCCAGCCATTGCGGTCACATACTTCCTTGGCCAGTTCTAAATCAAATCCTGTATACTCACCGTCGTCTCCTACAAAACCCATCGGTGGAAAATCCTGATCGAATCCTACCGTAAATGTATCTCCTTCTTTTTTTTCTTCAAATGTAGTTGCAGAATCTTTTGAATCTGCCGATTTACTACTGTCCTTTCCACCACAGCCGGCAAGAACCGTAACAACTGCCAGTGAAAGTGCAACTAAAAGTGCAGCTCTCTTTTTCATCTTTTTATTATCCTCCTGAACTCAAAGCTTTTTCGCAAATCCCGATTCGAATTTAACCTCGAGAAATACCTTTTTCTTTCGAATCTCCTATTGCTTTGCGATGCGGTGTGATCTTTTATCAATTTACCAATTGATTACTTTACCACGCTAAATCGCTTTGTTATAGTAACATATTCAGGACTTCTTGTCAATCCTGCGGTTCTCGCTTTTCCACGTAATCAGCTTTTCATCAGAAAAATCCAGATCATTTTCCTTCTTTGCTTCCTCCATCTCTGCTTTAATCTTTGCAGACATTGAAAGAAACATCGAATTCCCGGATAACATTTTTACATAATCTTTTTCCGAAAGTCCCCGATAGCAGCAATAAATATATGCTTTCAGCATATCTTCTTTCTCACAGATGCTATAAGCCTCCTTAAACATCAGCGCTGCTTCTTTATAAAGAAACAGGTATCCATAAGCGCTGCCGAGACAGCCGTATATTTTTCCATAGAATTTTTTATTCACGGACTCATCCCAGTCCTGACTTAAAATGGATTGATATACCAAAATCGCAGACTCATATTCTCCTGATTTCATTAAACTGTCCGCCTTATACTTCGCACGTTCTACATCTCTTTGGTTTTTCAGCTGTTCCAAAAGATTCTGAATCTTCACGATCTCTGATGGTGCATAAATCACAGATCCTTTCAATATTGTAAGTACGAACTCTTCTAATGTCGCATTCTGATCCAGATCACGGCGCAGATCCTCTGCCATTTTTGCAAGACCAAGTTCGTCTTCCAACCAGTCACACAGTCTCCGGTTCATAATTGTATAATCAATTAAATACAAATTATTACACAGATAATAACATAATTCTTCAATTGTATAAATTCGCATATGCACCCGGGAAATCTCGTACGGGCGCTTTGCACGTTTACTATGACATAGAATTAAACTGCCCATTGATTCCTCCTAACTGAATTGTCTTCTCCACCCGGAAATCTGTCGGGGTGAAGAATTCACCAAATCCCACATCGTGAAATGTCAATTTACAGGTACGTTCATCTAAAAACATAGCCTCTACTTGAAGTCTTAAAGAATAATCTGTTCTCTTCGGAAGACCTTCCAGTGATACTTTCTCCACCTGCACTTCTTCGTCTACCAGACTTTCCACTAAAATTTCAATATCAGAAGCGTCCTCCAGGAGCACTTCCCACTGTCCATCTGCTTCATACCAATGCGTTCCCCATGTCACAAGCGGATACCACCCCTCCTGACCATCCACACGCATACGCAGACAAATCCTCTCTGTCAGTTTTGTCTCATCTAAATAAATCGGTCCGTCATCATTTGGCTCGCATTTCCGGATAGATTTATAGCAGGCTCCCTTGCTGTAAAGATTATTTCCCATAAAGGCACGTCTGCCGTTACAAAGCACCCGGAGAGAATTCGGGTACCAGTTCTTCTCAAATCCTTCTCCTGTTAAATATACCGAAGAAATAACCTTTTTTTCGAACACATTTTCAATCATAGACTTGAAACTTTCGTCCGGGCTCTTTTCCTTATTCATAATCGGATAAAGCGCTTCCAGTTCCTTTCTCTGGGCATTTGCCACTTCATCGACTGTCACAAATGAATTCATGCCGTGGCTTGCATCCACTCGGAGCCTTCGAAGCATATATGCCTTGATTCGATCTTCATCACAATAGAACAGTGCAGATTCATACTGCCATAGTTCTTTTGGCTGAAAAATCATATACTGGCAAAAGCTTTCTTTATAATCCTGAACATTGATGATTTCCTTGTCTACGCCAATATGTTGGCCGATCCCTTTGAGCATCTTCGCCATATCCACGTCCGTCTCCGGAGTTGTAAATGTCAGATACTGAATATTTTCAAAATCCTGAAGTGTCAGACTGATGTATTTTGCAAGGAGCCACACTGCATCATAAGTCTTGCCGGCAAGGCTTACTTTCTCGCGGCGCTTTGCCTTTCCATAAAGGTCCGTCTCCGTGCAGTCTTCCCCTACGACCGCCAGTCTTTTTGCCTCTTTTCCAAATACCCAGCGGTCTTTAAAATATCCCAATACAAGAGGAATCAGGTAATTATTGGACGAAGCCATCATTGTATCCGGCTCTTCCATAGAGTCGTCATAATAGCTGATCTGGCAGCCCTTCTCATTGATGTCATAGCCAATCACACAACCTCTTTTCATTACCATTCCTCCTTTCTCTTTTTGTTGTATTTATTCGTAAAGTTTGAACATTTTTTTTGCAAGTATATCCTCTTCTTCATACTCCATCATAGCCTTGTTACGGTTTGCCGGTGTCATCTGGACCATGGCGTTGATTCTTCCGAAACGCCCAGCTGAAATTGCATGATCATTTCTGATAATCTGCTTTTCTGTATTTGTGTTCTCTTTTCCATCAGACTCCTGGATATAATAATCCAGTTCCTCATCTGCATAGAGTACAAACTGTTTCACATACAGATTCTCAAATACCGGAACAAGCATCTCTGAATGATAACCAAGTGTTTTCTTACCGGAACCCTTGATTTTATAGAACAATTTTACTTTACTTCCTTCTTTTGCCTGATAAGAAACTATAGTCTTATCATAAAGCTGCACTTCACGAAGCCACTCTTCCTTGTATTTCATGTACGCTGGAAAAATAATCTGTTTTTCACACATTTCCCGTAAGAGCTGATGCAGGACGGCTTCTATGTCTGCCGGGTAATCACTGCCCGCATAATAACATAAAAGTGCCACTTTGCAGACATCCGGAAGTTCTTCTTTCTGGTCACATTCTCTGGCAATAATACGAAATACGCATGTTTCAAGTTCTCTTCCATAGAGAATATACTCTCTGGAAACAAATGCAAGATATGCCTGTTTCAGCCGGAAATATGCTGTGTCAGACAGATAATAATCTTCGAAAATTTTCTCTTCATCAAAAATATTTTCCGAGAACAGCATCTGCGTAATAATACGCTCTGCTACTTTATAGGACGGAATCTCATATTCCCGCATAACTTTCCAAAGACGTTTCATATCTCTTGTTGAACCACAGAAATATTCACCCAGATATGTCAGCGTCGCCTTATCATATTGCTGTTTCTTGAACATTTCAAATGTCAGATAAAGGAGAAATGCATCTTCTCCCGAATCTTCCTCGCGGATTTTTTCGCTGCAAAGGCGAAAGACCTTTCTCTCATCTGCACCGGTCAGTCCACTTTCCCGTAACGTGTCAAAAGTCACTTCCACGACCTCGCCAGTCTTCTTCCACATACCGGCCTCGTCCTCATATTTCTTACACATTTCCATGAATCTCGGTTCGTAAAATAACCGTTTTGTCTCGTAAGCAATAGAATCTGTGTAATATCTGCCATCCATGGACTCCCACACAATTCGGGATTCTTTATCGTAGAGCTGAATGATTGCACCGGTCTCTTCGTCATACGGGATACGTTGCCTGACGGCACCATCTTTTTCAACGACAAGAACGCAGCGCATATGTGGCACTTTCGTGGAAACCTCATAAGAATAGCAAATATCTCTCATAGCTTTCATTCGTTTCTCGTCCATTTCCTCTGGCAGGCAGAAACGTTTATAAAGAATCTTCAATGCCTCTGTAATATGGCGTTTCATGAGCTGCTCCCATGTAAATGTCACAATCTGCTCACGGTAATTTAAGAACATTGCCTGATCATCACTGTAAGTCAGAAGATTTGCATATAAAAATGCTTCTTTCCGGTAATCCAGTGTATTACCATGCATAAAATACAAATAAATTTTCCGTGGAAGCGGTCCGCGCATACGTGTCTCGTCCATGGCAATCATATAATACTCATAAAGTCTGGCAATCCGAAAATCTTCCTCCACTGCTTTCTGATACCATAGAAAATATTCCGATGATGTCTTATTTCCTTTGATCAGAAGAGTACAGATTGTATTCAGAATCATCGGCTCTTCGTACATGTTATAGAGGCGCTTTAAAATCCGATAAACCCGCTCATTAAATGTCTTCTGCTGGCTGGCAAAATTCGCTACATAAAGGGCCAGTTCCTTCGTCATAAGACGGTATTTTGATGCAAATGTCAGTACCAGAAGTTCAAATTCTCCAAGTTTTCGAAGAAGAATCGGCTTCTCCTGGTAGCACAGATATGCCTCCAGATAAAATAACACGTCCTCTGTCCCATACTCATACTGCTGTTCCAGAACTTCCAGCTTCTTATATGGATTCTTGTACTTTGGATCCATCTGGATGATCATATAGAGCAGAAGCCATGAATCCTGATGCCGGATATACGTCTTCTCCAATTCATCCAGCACACGGTCTGTATGCGCTTTATTATCCCGGATCTGAGCTGTCAGAAAGAGATAATAACAATTCGTGATCGGGTCTTTACCAATGGCAAAACGATTATAATTGTAATTTTCAAGAATCCATTTTGCTTCTTCGATACGGTCACCAAGCATGTAAATATGTGCCTGCACAAGTTGATATAATTCGCTCTGCGTCTCAATTCTTCGAACCGCAATCATTTTTTCCACTGCGCTGTCCACCCATGTCTTCAAGTCAATTCGTCCGGCCACAAATCCGATATATTCTTTCAATATCTGAGCAATCAAAAGCTCCGGCACATGGTGATTCTCATCATATTCCTGATTCTGCAGCACTTCTACTTCATAGCTTAACGTCTCATATGGAGTCTGGAAACGGATTACGCCGTAATTACGTCCTACATGAAGGAATTCCGGGCGTACAAAGTATTCAACTTCATAGTTATTACCTACAAAATCTTCTGTAGAAATCTCCTGTCTGGACACCTTTAAGAAACGCCCTTCCGTCTCAATGTGGATTGGCACATAACCCCATGTATTTTTCATCAGAGTCACAACACCTTTTGTAGACTCCAAAATATCCTCAAAGAGCATTCCTTCTCCAGGAAGTGTCAGGAAAATACATTCCTTCTGCTTAATTCCTACAAGAAATTCTTCCATTGCCTGCTCTTCCAGTGACCATTTGCGCATATTATCATAGAGATAAAAGATACGTTCATTCTCATATTTTAAAATGGCATAAAAATCTCTGGAGCGGAATAGTCTTGCCGCCTCAGAATAATCTTTTACTGCCAGCTTTCTGAAATCATCTGTACTCTGTACCTTGCCATAGGTGGTCATCACGTAAGGTTTCTCTATGATTGCCGTAAATGACAGTTCATATTCTCCACCGGTACATACAACTGTGAATTTACCTTCTTCTACGTGTCCTGGTTTTAAACCACGCCCATCATATGTGAATTCCACTCTTGCCGGATTTCCTTCAAATCCGGAATCCTTGAGCTTAACACGAAAAGAAGACGGGTAAACTAAGCCCCGTATCACATGTTCATTCTCACTTTTAATTATGAAACTCCCCCGGTATACTTCCCCTTCACCGATTATCAGAACCAGATTCGTTTCTTCAAATATAACTTCTGGACGACCGGTCCGGAAGTTCCCTTTCGAAAATTTCTGGATTTTGTTTTTCAAGTCCTACACCTGCTTCTTTCGTTGCATTTTTCTGAAAACATACTATAATGAATTATAGCATTGTTTTGTCCTGAATGGCAATACCATGAAAGGAGTATTTAGAGTATTTATGGATAAAAAGAATCAAAGACCTGAATTTCACGGCAGTGATCTGGAAAAAATCGCTGCATATTACCACATTCCGGCATCCGAAATTCCCGGCATCATTAAATTCGGTGCCAACGTGAACCCTCTTGGACTGTCCGAATCTGTAAAAAATGATCTGGCAGGGCATCTAGATATTATTTCCTCCTACCCGGATCGGAACTACACTTCACTTAAGAAAACTATCGGAGAATACTGTCACATTTCCCCTGAACATATTGTTGTAGGAAATGGATCAACAGAGTTAATTTCTCTGCTCATTAGTCAGCGGCAGGCAAAAAAAGCTCTTGTTGTAGGACCAACTTATTCCGAGTATGAACGCGAGCTTGCCCTCACTGGAGGCACAATCACCGAATATAACTTGAAAGAAGATTTAAATTTCCAGTTAGATTTGGAAGACTTCTTCGCGTCTATGGCAGAGGATGTTGACCTGCTGATTCTGTGCAATCCGAACAACCCGACATCCTCCGCAATTAAGAATCGTGATATGAAACATATTTTAACCTTCTGTAACGAACATAATATCTTCGTCATGATCGACGAAACTTATGTTGAATTTGCTCCAGACATAGCGGAAATTACTGCCATTTCACTGACTGATGAATTCGATAATGTAATGGTGATCCGCGGTGTATCCAAATTCTACGCAGCACCGGGACTGCGCTTCGGCTACGGTATCACAAGCAATCATGAATTTTTAGAAGCACTGCTTATTCACCAGAACCCGTGGAGCTTAAACAGCGTCGCAGCCTATGCCGGTGAGCGCATGTTCAAAGACAACACCTACCAACAAACAACAAGACAGCTTATCTGCTCCGAACGCGACCGCATGTACATGGCTATACAAAACATGCCGGCTTTCAAAGCATATAAGCCTTATGCCAACTTCATACTTGTACGCATCTTAAAAGAAAGTTTAACTTCATTTGATATTTTCGAGGCAGCCATAAAAGAAAGAATGATGATCCGTGACTGCTCATCATTCAAAAGTTTAGATGGCGAATATATCCGGTTCTGCATAATGAATCCAGAAGATAATACACATCTATTAAAATTGTTGGAACAATTCTAATACAATTCAATTGGGGACGGGGTTTTTTTGAAAAACCCCCGTCCCCAATTGAACTTTAACCTGTCCCTTTTTGAATTGTTTCTTTTTCTAAACTATTTTACTATTCTATAATATTCTCGTTCTGTCAACATAAATACAATACAATAAATCACTGCAAAGACTATAATTGTTGCTATTGTGCATTCAATAAATAATGTGATGTTTGTCATGTAACACATTGCCAGTAGTTTTGTAATGACTTTGAAGGCTGCTGCCACATGAATGATTGCCATAACAAGTGGCAGGAAGAAGATCATTAGCACCTGGCTTCGAATGGATTTTTTTACTTCTTGTTTATCCATGCCAACTTGCTGCATAATCTTGTAACGGCCTTTGTCGTCGTAACCTTCGGAAATCTGTTTGTAGTAAATAATGAGTACTGTTACCATGAGGAACATGAAGCCGAGATACATGCCCATGAAGAAGAGGCTGCCATACAATTCGTAAAAGGAGTCTTTGCTAATTTGTCTTCCGCTACAGGAGCAGAAAGTTTCTGGAACTTGCTCACTCAGTGCTGTTCTGATTTGTTGTTCTACGTTCTTTTTTAATTCGCTGGAACCTTTCATATCGAAAGTCTCATAATAAGTCATTGTCATCAGGCTTGCTTTTGTTTCATCATTCTGTGTACTTTTTTCATAAGTCTGTTTTAAAATATTCAGAATCTGTTCTTCGTCTTTCATAATCATGTAAGTAATTGGAATATCTTTATCGTTATTTTTCTCATCTAATTTTGATTTGTCCAATTCTTTTTTTACATGAAATTTTGTATCATCTAAATAAATTTCATTCTGTCCGTAACTTTTTGTCTGAGTAGAGAAAAGAAGTACTTCTCCATCATTTAATGTCTCATTTTTTTCTTCCAGACGGTTATAGTCTGCAAGTGGAATCAGCACAATTGAACTTGACGTTTTGTCTGAATAATATTTATCAGGATCCAGAATCATCTTATTTCCATCCAGATAACCGGTCAGTGCTCCCGAATGATAAATACGTTCATTTTCAGCCTTCGTATTATTTTTTCTTATAATTTCCTCAATGATCGTATGCACTTTTTCTTCTGTCTGTGCATTTGTTCTGTAAATGGTCACCTCGCACTCTCGTGGATATCTGGCGCTGATAATGTCATTCATACCCACATAAAGGCAAACGGTAGTGGACACCATAATCAGTACCATCGTACTTAAGATGCAAATGTTTGCGAGCCCCACTGCGTTTTGTTTCATGCGGTAAACCATGCCGGATACTGCCGTAAAATGTTTTGCCTGGTAATAATATTTTTTATTTTTCTTTAACATTTTCAGGACTGCGATACTTCCTGCAATAAACAGACCATAAGTTCCGAGCACGACGCAGACAACTGCGAAGAAAAATTTTGTCATCGCATCCAGTGGATTTCCGGTCGTTTGTGCAATGTAATATCCGGTTCCAAGCAAAATCGCTCCCACGATCGCCAGAAGCCACTTTGTCTTTGGCTCACGCTCTCCTTGATTGCTCCCATGCAGAAGCTCTACCGGACTGACGATGCGGATCTGAAGCAAATTATAAAGAAGAATCAATACGAAAATTGCCATAAAAAATGCAAATGTCTTCTCCAGCACTGGAATCTCTACCGTAAATTTCACACTGATATCATAATGTAAAAGTTTTCCAAGTACAAGATACATCAGCTTTCCAAATACAATACCTAAGAGTATACCACCGAAAATACTGATAAATGCAGTAATCACCGCCTCAATCGCAAGCATTTTTGCAATATGTCCTTTTCCCATACCAAGAATATTGTAAATCCCGATTTCCCGCTTTCTTCGCTTAATCAGGAAACTGTTCGTATAGAATAGAAAAATTACAGAAAAGATCATCAGCAGTCTATTCATATAGTCCATAATCATTTTCACATCTTTACTTAGCCCGTTATTTCCCTGTGCCATACCACCAACAATGTAGTACATCATAACAGAAAGTACTGCCATTAAAATGTATGGAACATACGTCTTACGATTGTTTTTCAGATTGGTGATTGCAAGTTTTCCATAGATTTTGCTACTCAACGCGCTCACCTCCTGCTTCGAGAACAGTCAGTGTGTCAGAAATTTTCTGATACATCTGTTCATCAGTCAGATTGCCACGGTACAACTGATGGAATACCTCACCATCTTTAATGAACATCACGCGATTTGCACTACTGGCAGCTTTCACACTGTGAGTGACCATGAGAATTGTCTGTCCATCATGGTTCACAGAAGAAAACAAGCGAAGAAGTTCCTGCGCTGCCTTGGAATCCAGTGCTCCGGTCGGCTCATCTGCCAGAACAATCTGCGGCTTGATAATCAGCGCTCTTGCCACTGCCACACGTTGCTTCTGTCCACCAGACACTTCGTACGGGTATTTTTCCAGAATTTTTTCAATACCAAGATGCCTCGCGATCGGCGCAAGGCGCTGTTCCATTTCTTCATATCTTCTTCCGGACAGAACCAGTGGCAGAAAAATGTTATCTTTCAGTGTAAATGTATCTAACAAATGAAAATCCTGAAATACAAATCCAAGATTCTGACGACGAAATGCAGACATTTCCTTTTCCTTAATCGTACTTAAATCTCTTCCCTTTAAAATGACCTTGCCACTTGTCGGGCAGTCAAGCTGTGCCAGAATATTTAACAGGGTACTTTTACCAGAACCAGACTCTCCCATGATTGCCACATATTCTCCCGGCTCTACTGAAAAATTCACATCACGAAGTGCCTCTACTTTATTGCCCCCAAAACGAGTCGTATATATTTTCTTTACATTTTTCACTTCCAATAACGCCATATCAATTTCTCCTTCTTTTTTCATTGTATAAAAACTGCTTTCAAAATCCTGCGGACATGTCTTTCACACGATTTTTTAACTTCTTTACACAATCAATTATAAAAAAAGAAGAAATGCATTTCCATTGATTTTGGTTACATTTCCCCTTGCTAATCTTACAATCTTGTCACAATTTACTCTACAGGCAATTTTTCTTTCATCAAATGCAGTAATACCCGAGTTCCTTTCCCCAGCTTAGATTCTACTCGGATCTGGCAACGGAGCTTCTCTATAATCTGCTTACATAAGTAAAGACCGATGCCTGTAGATTTCTTATCACTTCTTCCATTATACCCGGTGAATCCCTTTTCGAAAATACGCGGCAAATCTTCTGAGCATATACCGATGCCTGTGTCCTCAATTACAAGCCAATCATCTTCCATATAAATAGAAATGCTTCCTTCAACTGTGTATTTCAATGCATTGGACAAAATCTGCTCCAGTACAAAAACGAGCCATTTTTCATCTGTCGTAACGGTTACCCGAAGTGCTTCATAATGTAATGCCAATTTCTGCATGGCAAACATACGGGAATACTTCTTAAGTGCCTGCTTTACCAGATTGTCCAAAGCATATTCCTTCAGCATAAGATCTCCCGACATGTCCTCCATACGCACATAAGTCAGAACCATTTCCACATACTGTTCTGTCTTAAAAAGTTCTGTCTGCATATCCTGCAAAAGCTCATAAGTTCTGGCATCTTCCGTGTCGCCGGCTGCCTGCGCAAGCACTTTCATGGCAGCAATCGGTGTCTTGATCTGATGCGCCCACATACTGTAATAATCTTTCATTTCCTGGCGCCCAATCCGCTCCGCTGATTGCAGATCAGACATTTTCTTATACATATTTTGAATAATTGCCTGATACTCTAACTCGATATATGACCTTGTCGCCGGAAGATTTTCCGTCACCTCTTCCAAACGCTGCTTTGCCTCAATGACTGCCACACCCTTCTTATAATATTGGTTAAATTTGAAAATTCCATATCCAAGCAGCCAGATTGCGGAAAGAAAAAATGCATAGTTCACCGCATCAACTGGCAAGTTGCTCAGGCTGAAAATGACATAAAACACACCAATGAATCCAATATACAGGCAGATATCGCCTCTTTTTTCTTTCAAAAAACTCCCCAGCAGCTTTATCATTCCACAATATACCCAATTCCTTTCTTCGTTTGAATCCAATTTTCTGCTCCGATTTCTTCCAATTTCTTTCTAAGCCTCGCCACATTCACTGTCAATGTATTATCGTCAATGAACTCATCACTCTCCCACAACCTCGTAATCAGATTTTCCCTTGAAACAATCCGTCCTGAATTCTCCATCAGAAGCTTCAGAATCCGGAATTCATTTTTCGTAAGCTCCACCGACTGACTCCCACAGATCACTGTCGCATCATTAACATTTAGCATCACTCCTGCATGCTCAAGTACGTCCATCGTCCCACGGAATGCATAAGCTCTCCGAAGCACCGCCTGCACCTTCGCCGTCACTACGCTAAGGTCGAATGGTTTCTCCACAAATTCATCTCCGCCCATATTCATGGCCATAACAATATTCATATTATCATTTGCCGATGATAAGAAGATAATCGGTACTTTTGAAATCTTGCGGATCTCCTGGCACCAGTGGAACCCATTAAACAATGGCAATACAATATCCAGGAGCACAAGCTGCGGCTCATACTCCCGGAAATCTTCCATCACATTCTTAAAATTCGTCACACAATGCACCTCATAATCCCATGTTCTTAAATGCTCCGCCAGCACATTTGCAATCGTCCGGTCGTCTTCTATAATTAAGATTTTATACATACATCCTCCTAAGTCACCCGTTTGGCAATAGTGTAACTGATTTTTTTCAATTTGTGTATAGTTCTCCTCAAATCTTACAAAAATTTAAGGTTCCGTGTTAAGTTCAAATCTCCCAGCTGATATAAATCTTTCTTTTATTCTCTACTCCGCAAAGAATTTTGCTTTCACGTCTTCCACCGGCATTTCCTGGCCTGTAAACAAATGAAACGCCTCTGCCCCCTGCCACAGGAGCATACCTTTTCCACCGACCACACATTTCACACCGGCTTCTTTCGCCTCGCGCATCATACGTGTCTCCTTCGGATTATAAATAATCTCCGCAACGACCAAATCTTCCCTATATACAGAAGTGTCCTGGATCATCGTCCCTTTCTCATTCGGTTTCATGCCAACATTTGTTGCATTTACAAGAATATCACTCTCTCCAATACTCTTATACAATGCTTTTTTATCTGCCATATCACAGACCTGTATCTTGCACTCTGGTGCAAATTCTAATATTTTCTTCGCAATCTTCTCAAGCTTTTCGAAGTTTGCTCCCTTTCGGTTAAACACACGAATCTCGGAAGCTCCGTCCAGTGCAAGCTGTACAAAAATTGCAGTTCCGGCTCCACCACCGCCCATAAGTGTAATTGTCTTATCTTTTACAGAAACGCCGTGTTCTGCAAGATTTTTCACAAATCCGACTCCGTCTGTATTGTGCCCAATTAGTTTTCCATTTTCATTCACTACCGTATTGGAAGCGCCCATGATCTGCGCTGCCGGAGACAACTCATCGACCTGTCTTGCAACTTCCATCTTACATGGCATCGTCACATTAAAACCGCGGATTTTAAGAAGTCTCGCCGCATCCAGAAATTCTCCTACCTGGTCTTCTTTTATCTCAAATGCCATGTAGGCATAGTCAAGTCCTAATTTTTCAAAGCTGTAATTGTGCATTGCCGGAGAACTGGAATGTCCCACCGGAGAACCAATCAGTGCTAATAATGTCGTTGTTCCGCTAATTCTTTTTTCCATGTCATGTACCTCTTCCAGTCATTATATAATATTATCAATTATGTTCTAAAACAACTGATTTTCTGATTCCAATTATAACACACCGCTAAACTGACCGCACTCTTTAATTATCTTACATTCTCAGAGATTGCTTTACTTTATAAAAAGACAGCCACGACACATTTTGTGCGCCATGGCTGCCTTTTTCAATACCACCCTCATCTCATGATATTTTCTACTTTCAAGAATGCCTATACTGCCTGAATCTTTGCAATGTCCACCAGTGTCAGTTTCTGAATATCTGTATTCTCCAGACTGGTGATCAGTGCTTTTGCTGTATCGATAGCTGTCAGGACATTGACACCCGTCTCAATTGCACTTCTTCGAATTACGAAACCGTCTTTGGAGTGTTCTGCTCCCTGTGGCGGAGTATCAATAACAAGATCTATCTTATGTCCAAGGATCAGATCCATGAGGTTCGGTGTGCTCTGTTCAATCTTGTTGACTGCAATTGCTTTCACACCTGCTTCTGTAAGTGCTTCTGCTGTTCCTTTTGTCGCAAAAATCTTGTATCCGATCTTTTCAAAACGTTTACCGATTTCTACAGCCTCATCCTTATCCTCATCACGGACAGTCATAATCATATTGCTAAATTTCGGAAGTTTGATTCCCGCACCTAAGAATGCTTTATATAGCGCCTCGTCAAATGTCTTGGCAATTCCAAGGCACTCTCCTGTAGACTTCATTTCTGGTCCAAGGCTGATATCTGCATCACGAATCTTCTCAAAAGAGAATACCGGCATTTTAACTGCATAGTAATCTGCCTCCGGCTGAAGTCCCGGTGTATATCCAAGTTCTTTGATCTTGTGACCGATAATCACTTTTGTTGCCAGTGGAACAATTGGAATTCCAGTTACTTTACTAATGTATGGTACCGTACGGCTGGATCTTGGGTTTACCTCGATAACATAAACCTCTTCACCACACACAATGAACTGAATATTAATCAATCCGATGACGTGCAGGGATTTTGCAAGTCGTCTTGTATATTCTTCAATAGTACGTTTTGTCTTATCAGAAATACTCTTTGCAGGATATACAGAGATACTATCTCCGGAATGGATACCCGCACGCTCAATATGCTCCATGATACCTGGAATCAGGATATCTTCTCCGTCACATACGGCATCGACCTCAATCTCTTTTCCTTGTAAATATTTGTCTACCAGAATCGGGTGATCCTGCGCAATCTGATTGATGATTCCGATAAATTCCTCGATATCATTATCGTTAATAGCAATCTGCATACCTTGTCCGCCAAGCACATAGGACGGTCTTACCAGTACCGGATAGCCGAGTCTGTTCGCAACAGTCTTTGCCTCCTCAGCTGTAAATACAGTTCCACCAGTCGGTCTTGGAATCTGACATTTTTCCAGAATTTCATCAAATAATTCGCGATCTTCGGCTGCATCTACATCTTCTGCCTTTGTACCAAGAATTGGCACTCCCATTTTCATCAGTGCTTCTGTCAATTTAATTGCTGTCTGACCACCGAACTGAACAACTGCTCCGTCCGGCTTCTCCAGGTCTACAATGCTCTCTACATCTTCCGGTGTCAGCGGCTCGAAATAAAGCTTATCGGCAATATCGAAGTCCGTGCTGACTGTCTCCGGGTTATTATTGATAATAATTGTCTCGTATCCCTCTTTTGCAAATGCCCATGTACAGTGTACGGAACAGAAATCGAACTCGATTCCCTGTCCGATACGGATTGGGCCAGAACCAAGGACAAGAACCTTTTTCTTACCGGAGGTCTCTTCTACTTCATTTTCACTTCCAAATACAGAGTAATAATACGGTGTTTCTGCCGCAAACTCAGCGGCACAGGTATCTACCATTTTGTAAGATGCGGTAATACCGTACACCATTCTAAGATCATGCACCTGTCTTTCTGTAAGACCTGTCAGTCTTGCGATAACCTCGTCCGGGAACTCCAGGCGTTTTGCTTCTTTTAATAATTCCTTTCCAATTCCACCACGTCCGGACGCTACTCTTGGCGCGCATGCACGCAGAGACTGCTCCATCTCTACCAGGTTTGCAATCTTATCGATAAACCAAATATCAATCTTTGTAATCTTATGTATTTCTGTATAAGGAATTCCTCTTCTAACTGCTTCTGCAATCTTCCAGATTCTCTGATCGTCTACTACGTCCAATGCGTTCATCAGTTCTTCTCTGGAAAGATGACTGAAATCATAGGACATAAGACTGTCCACATGCTGTTCCAGAGATCGGATTGCTTTCATAAGCGCTCCCTCAAAATTATCACAAATACTCATGACCTCTCCGGTCGCCTTCATCTGTGTAGTCAGTGTCCGTTTTGCACTGATAAATTTATCAAATGGAAGTCTCGGGATCTTAACAACACAATAATCAAGCATCGGTTCAAAACTTGCATATGTCTTCTTTGTAACTGCATTTTTAATCTCGTCAAGTGTATAGCCAAGCGCAATCTTTGCTGCTACCTTTGCAATTGGATAACCCGTAGCTTTCGATGCAAGCGCAGAAGAACGGCTGACACGTGGATTTACTTCAATAACACAATATTCAAATGATTCCGGATTCAGGGCATACTGTACGTTGCAGCCTCCTGTAATATTAAGCTCACTAATGATATTGAGGGCTGATGTACGGAGCATCTGATATTCTTTATCGCCCAGCGTCTGAGACGGTGCTACAACAATACTGTCTCCGGTATGTACACCAACCGGATCAATATTTTCCATATTACAAACCGTGATACAATTTCCTGCTGCATCACGCATTACCTCATATTCAATCTCTTTCCATCCTGCGATACAACGTTCAACAAGTACCTGACCCACACGGGAAAGGCGAAGTCCATTTTCAAGAATCTCTACAAGCTGACGTCTGTCATGTGCAATTCCACCACCACTTCCGCCAAGAGTGTATGCCGGACGAAGAACGACCGGATATCCAATCTTTTCTGCAAATTCGATTCCGTCCTCTACGCTCTCAACTACAAGTGATGCTGCACATGGTTCGCCAATTTTTTCCATTGTTGATTTAAATTCCAGACGATCCTCTGCCTTCTTAATTGTCTGAGCTGTTGTTCCGATCAAGCGGACATTATGTTCTTTGAAAAACCCCCGCTCTTCCAATTCCATAGCAAGATTCAGCGCTGCCTGTCCTCCCAGAGTCGGCAGGACACTGTCTGGCTTCTCTTTCATAATAAGCTGTTCAACAACTTCTACCGTCAATGGCTCTATGTATACTTTATCAGCAATATCCTTGTCCGTCATAATAGTCGCAGGATTTGAATTCAACAGCACAACTTCCAGTCCTTCTTCTTTCAAAGAACGACATGCCTGTGTACCCGCATAGTCAAACTCTGCTGCCTGACCAATGACGATAGGACCAGATCCAATTACAAGCACTTTCTTAATTTCTTTATTTCTTGGCATCTTATTTGTCCCCCTTCATCATCTCAATAAATCTGTCAAACAGGAATGTAGAATCCTGTGACCCCGGGCATGCTTCCGGGTGGAACTGTACAGTGTATATCTTCTTGCCTATGTAATTCAATCCTTCGTTTGTTCCATCATTGACATTGATAAATGCTTCTTCTGCAACATTCTTATCCATAGTATTATAATCAACCGCATATCCGTGATTCTGCGAGGAAATGTAAACGTGTCCCGTAGACAGATCTTTTACAGGGTGATTGCCACCTCTGTGACCATATTTTAATTTATATGTCTTTGCACCATATGCAAGAGCCATCAACTGATGTCCCAGACAAATTGCAAATATTGGAATGTCTGTCTCTGATAATTTTCGGATCTCTTCTATAATAGAAACACAAGTTTCCGGATCTCCAGGACCATTGGATAACATGATTCCGTCCGGATTAGATTTTATGATTTCTTCTGCTTTTGTGTCTGCCGGATAGACAGTCACTTCACAGCCTCTTTGAATTAAAGATTTTGAAATATTATTCTTTGCTCCAAAATCCATAAGTGCCACTTTAAATTTTTCTCCTGGAAGAACATGTTTCTCGTCGCAGGTCACCTTTGATACAACATCTCCAACAGTGTACGCCTTAAGTTTTGGAATGATTTCATCTAAATTATAATTCTCATTTGTAGTAATCATACCATTCATGGTTCCCTTTTCCCTGAGAATCTTCGTCAATGCTCTTGTATCCACGCCTTCAATTCCTGGAATGTCCTGTGCAGCAAGGAAATCCTGAATTGTACCGTTGCATCTAAAATTACTTGGCATTCTGGATAATTCTCTTACAATATATCCGTCCGGCCATGCTTTCTTTGACTCCATATCTGGTGTGATTCCATAGTTTCCTATCAGTGGATAAGTCATCACAACGGCCTGTCCGGCATATGAAGGGTCTGTCAGCACCTCCAGATAACCGGTCATTGACGTATTAAAAACAATCTCACTGATCATATCCCTCGTCGTCCCGATACTTTTTCCCTCAAAGACTGTCCCGTCTTCTAGAATTAGAAATGCTTTCATATATTCACCCTTATCCTTTCTGTTACTTCTAGTCTGCTCTAAAGCTTTCCAAATTGTTAAAAGTATACTATACTTATTCTCCTTTTTCAACCCAAAAAAAAGTATTTTTTAACAGTTTTTTATCTACTTTCGACAAAAACCATTAAAATAGTCGCTAATTTTAATGGTTTTTATTTTACGTCAAAAAATTGTTTTTTCGTCAATATGCCTGTTATATTGGTTTTATCTATACTTTTTCGTTTAAAATCCGGTTGATATTTTTAGTATTTAGGATGGGATATATTTCAATTCTTTTTTTAAGAATATTTCCAGAAAATTGTAATTTTATTCATTTTTTTGTCATCTATGTAACTGTAGGAGACTTCTGTCAAATGATACCACTGCGCCAGATTCTGTGCAGCACGCTTCACCTCGTTATTTAAAATGTCTTCTTTTGCAGTTTTATAAACTGATTCATCGGAATATTTCAGTACAACTTTCGTCTCTCTCGCCGAAATCACCTGGTTCATTGCTTTAAGCGCCGTCTGACCATCATATTCTGTATAATACATTCCATTAACTACATAATAATTCAAATCCATCTTCGTACAATCTGGAAGTTCTACTTCCAAATCCGGCGTATGAGTCCGAAACAACTCATCATCATCACAAAGCATATAATCGTAGCTGATATTGTCACGAATTTCGTCATCCATTACATTTTCAGCCTCCTCTTCCGACTCCTGGAAAATTGGATCTCCCCACGTCACATCCACATAATAATAATCGCCGTCACATTTCACCAAATTCCATGCATGAGGGATCTTATGACCATCACCATCACTGAAAGATTCTGTCACCTCCCCAGTAACATAAGTGCAGAATAGCCCCTGCTTCTCCATGAGATACTGCATTGCTTTAGAATAACCGGCACACACTGACTTTTTTCCAATAAATACACTGCAAATATTTTGGTTATCTTCTGCTGCATCATCATAATCCACCTGATTCACAATATACTCATAATCATAAAGAATCTTCTCATAATCCGAAGCATTTTCACTGATACCGGACAGACACTCCGACACCTCCATGTCAAGCTGTGTCTTCTTTTTCTCACATTCTTCTTTCGTATACAAATATCCCGGCATCACAGACGTATAATTCTGAAGTCCAGAATAGGCTGTAGAAGAAGCTGTCCCATCGCTCCAGAAAATCTCTGGATAATCATTCAACACATAAACAAGAAGTTCATTAACACGTTCCGGCTTCTGGCTGTGCACATAAATTTGCTCTACATGATCCAAAAGCCCCTGCAAAAGCTCCTGATACACTGTCTGCTCTTCTTCACTTAGCTGCTGATAATAAAATTTACCGTCCATTTCTCCGATTTCTTCTAAAACATGCTGATATATCACCGGATCCTGACCAATTAATTTCAGCATGACATCTTTTATATTGCCATATTCCCTGTATTGATATACTCCACAGACAATCAAAACTCCCATTATTAAAATCAGGAATCCCAAACCTCTATGGCGTCTTCTTTTCTTCTTTTTTTCCATCTATAATCCTTTCTTCACATCTCACACACTTTCTTTCTCTATCATACAATAAAAGTAATCTAGTTTCTATGAGGTATTTTTTATTATGAGCATTTTTCATATAACCGACACGCCGGATTGGGGGCAGTTGAAAATAAATCTGACTTCCAGGATTCATGCACATCCTATTGAAAATGCACGTATTTCAATTTCATACACTGGAGTCCCTGATGAGACATTGGAAGAGTTGACTACAGATTCTTCCGGTCAGACCGACACCATTAATCTTCCTGCACCTCCAATTGAATACAGCTTAGATGAAACAAACGAATTGCAGCCCTATTCTGAATATACAATTTCTGTGGAAGCAGCAGGTTATGAATCTATCCAGATTGCAGGTGCTGAGATTCTATCCTCAGTCACAGCTATCCAGAATATTTCCATGCGTCCGCTCATTCCTGATACAAATCAAAATTCTATTTATGTGATACCTGCACATACATTATATGGAAATTACCCGGCGAAAATACCGGAGGAAGAAATCAAACCATTAACCGAAAGCGGTGAAATTGTCTTAAGCCGGGTCGTTATTCCCGAATACATCGTTGTTCATGATGGAAGTCCGAGAGACTCCACCGCTAAAAATTATTATGTCCATTACAAAGATTACATCAAAAATGTGGCATCCAGTGAAATCTATGCAACCTGGCCCACCAATACGATTCGCGCAAATGTACTGGCAATTATGTCCTTTACATTAAATCGGGTCTATACAGAATGGTACCGGAACCAGGGCTATGATTTTACTATTACATCTTCCACTGCATTTGACCACAAGTGGATTCCTGAACGGAATATTTACGATTCTATTTCAATCATCGTAGATGAATTATTTGCCGACTATCTTGCAAGACCAAATGTAAGGCAGCCGATACTTACACAGTATTGCGATGGAAGACAGGTTCAATGTCCAAACTGGATGACCATTTTGTAAGGACGTATAAAGATGTTTCTACCTATTATATATATGTCAGATTATACACTATCCTACATACTTCTTTCCACCATAATATGCAGCAATCCAGCCAGATGGAATCTTAATCCAGATGTCACTACCGACTTTGCGGACGTCCTTGCAGGTTACACGAGTGCCTTTCTTGAGTCTCCCGTTATCGTGCGCGTGTTGCTGTGCATTACTGGATAACTCCGCATAAGATTTTTCCGGATTATTGGTTCCCGG
>NZ_ATVU01000030.1:0-30258 GCF_000420885.1 Dorea sp. AGR2135
GAATGAAATACGTATGTGATGTTTGCGGATGGGAATACGATGAGGAGAAGGGCTATCCAGAAGGTGGTATTGCACCTGGTACAAAGTGGGAGGATATTCCAGAAGATTTTGAATGTCCGTTATGCTCTGTAGGAAAAGACCAGTTCTCAGAAGTATAAATGTATTATGATAGGATTATACCAATGAAAGAAGAACTAAGTATAGATATCATCGGACTTGCAGGAGCCTGTTCTTATGCTTTGGACTGTATAGAAGCAGAGTTGGTAAATATCAAAAACAAACATGGAAAAAGAGTGGCTTATATAAGTATATGCATGGCTGAATATTGGAAAATTTAAGGTGATGAATTACAAGATTTAGCCATGTGTGCTTTACTGCATGATAATGCTTTGACACAATATATTTCGGTAGAACTGAAAAAGGATTCCGTCATTAATTGTAAAAAAGATTTATCCGAGAAAAAAACAAATCTTCATTGTATTTATGGTGAAAAAATATTACTAAAATTCCATTGTTTGCAAGGATTATTCATCTTGCAGATACCATTGATATTATAGGAAATAACACGGGATCTGGAAATAACAGTTGGAGTTTTATATGTCAGTACCTTTTTAAAAATAGGGATGGATTATTCGATTCAGAGCAGGAAATATCCGGGCGAACAATGCGTGATGTGAGAAGCCGGATGAAGAATGAGTTGGAGTACCAAGTAAATGAAAAGCAGGAGAATAGTATTCGATTAAAAGAATGATGGGTGGCATAGTCATTGAAGCAAATACAGATTTTTATAGATATTCTATCTGCCACTTGCCGTCTGCCGGTGCATGAATTTTTCAAGTATCAGGAGTAAGTAAAAGTAGATTGACAGATAATATTGAAAAGCGTATTATAATAATAAGAGGTGGGATTTCCCACACAAATGCTTGCGTTGGAGGTGTTGGTAATGGAAGTAATGAAAGATTATGTTGCCCATCTGGATAACAAAAAAAGAATTACGCTCAGAGGAGCTGCTTATCAGTATTACAATGTAAAAGAATACGGAAATGGATGCATTATTCTGGAACCTCGGGAACTGGCAGTGCCAGAGAGCGTTTCAGCCAGAACTCTGGCAGATATGGATCGTGCAGTAAGTAACTTTAAGAGAGGCGATGTTTCCCCGGCTATTGACCTGTCAGATTTTTAAAAGGAATAAGAGATGTTTAATATACGAATGGGAATTCCTGAAATGCAGGAACTTCGGTTAGATCTGCAGGAGAAATATCGTTCCGGTAATATAAAAAGAAGGAAGAACAGTTGTATAAAAAATGGGGAAAGGCTTTAAAGCTGTTGTCGGCTGATCCGGGTTATCCGAGTCTTCAAACCCATGAAATAGAGCCATTATCCAGACGTTATGGAATGAAAGTGTGGTAATCTTATCTGGAAAATAAAACCAGGGGCGCAATGAGAATGTACTGGGTTTATGGACCAGACCAGAAAGATATTACAATTATCGGACTGGAACCACATCCGGAAGATAAGAAAAATGGCGCATACGACCGAATTTCACTTTCGAATTTGTAGAATAAAACTGAATATGGAATTTAACACGAGCAGTTAGTCTATGAAAAATAGGTTAGTTGCTTTTTTCATGCAAAACGGGAGGTGCCGTGTATGGGATACGCACGTAAAGATGTAGAGAAAACAAAGAAACTAGCAAAAAAATTTGTACGCTATCAAAAAGGAGCAGAGCTTTATAGCATTGGACTGACGAAATTCCAGGAGTTGGTGAAAGAAGCTAAAGCAGTGTATAAGATTGACAAGGTTGCTCTTGTAAACTGTGAGATATTTGAAAAATATCTGGAGACATTTTGGATTGCGTAGGGAACAGAAAAAAATTGTGGAAGGACGAAAAATAGGGATTGGAAAAAGTATTGAACAGACCTGAATAATATGTAGTCCTTCCTTTATTTGAAAGAGGATTTTTATGGCACAGACAAGAAAAGATCTGCGGGGCAGAGTCCTGCGGAAAGGCTACAGTAAATTTTAACATGTAAAACAGGTGAAATCTCAATCGAAATTTGGAGGCTATTGGAAATGACTGAAAAAGAAAAAATGCTAAGTGGGGAGTTATACGATCCAAGAGTCAGAAAGTAAAGAAACTAGAAAAACAGAATCGCAGATTATAGCGTAGTATCTCTCGTTCTTACGAGAAGAATAAGAAAGGGGAAAGTTACTGCAAAACCAATAATGTAATCAAAAAGGAAAAACTTTTATTAAAACGAAATCACAGATTAACAAACATCCGTAAAAACTATTTGAATCAGACCATATCTGAGATCGTAAATCGAAACAAAACTGTTTTCAGCATGCTGACCGGGTCATATCTGAGTCTTCCTGTATCATGTTGAGGAATATTTTTCAGATATTTCTCCAGTTCGATTTCTCCCATAAATCTATCAAAAGTCAGCACTGGATCACAGATGTCCAAATAATCTTGAATTAGCATTGGCAAAACTGCCTGTTTTGGGTTAGAATAGATTATGTTATTAATTTTTTTCACAAGTTAATTATAACAGAAAGAAAGACCTTGAGTTCATTATAAACTCTTGGTCTTTCTTTTTTTTCGGGACTATTCTTTTTTCACAGCCCCTTTTTGCGTTAATAACAATATTGTGTCGCAGAGTATTGCACTCTGCGACACATAAATTATCTATTCTGACATTATAATAGCTCCTTTGAGAGCGATATACAATCTTTTTTTGACTAAAAATATTGTTGTTTGATAACAAATACAGATAAAATACAGTGTTTGACTGAATTTTTAAGAAAATTTTCATTTTTCAGCAGTCATATGCACAGTCAGAGAAATATCATAGCAGGGAGGTAACAGTAATGGCAAAAGGTGAGAATATTTTTAAGAGAAAAGATGGAAGATGGGAAGGACGTTATATAAAAGGATATGATAATAATCATAAAATAAAATATGGTTTTTGCTATGGCCATTCTTATCGTGAAGCGAAAGAAAAAGTAACATATGCAAGGTCTAAATTGTATAATCAAGCAATGCAAAAAGGTGAGGCATATTCTAAACTCACGCTGCTTCCGATGAAAGAGATATGTAATAACTGGCTTGATATTAATAAGAATAAATTAAAACAATCGTCCTATTCAAAATACAGTACAATCATTGAAAAACATATTATTCCGGAATTTGGTGATCATATTATCACTGCAATTACGACAGACAATGTTGCAAAGTTCACGAACCGTTTGCTAGAGCATGAACACCTGGCAGTAAAAACGGTTCGTGATATTTTGTTTGTACTACATTCTATTCTTATTTATGATTCTGAACAACGTAGTTTTCAGGGAGAAATAATTAAAATTGTTTATCCCAAAGAAGAAAGAAGAGAATTACGTGTACTGAATCAAGGGGAACAGTTAAGATTAATGAATCATCTTGAAACCGATACAGATCTGTATAAACTAGGCATTATGATTTCGCTTACTACAGGACTTCGTGTTGGAGAAGTGTGTGGATTACAATGGAAAGACATTTCTTTAGATAAGCGTATATTGCATGTGAAATCTACAGTCCAACGAGTAAAAAATCAATCTGAGGATAGTGAAAAAAAAACAATTGTAAGGATTGGAACACCTAAAAGTAAAAGTTCCATAAGGACTGTTCCATTGACAGATGGGATTGTAAAGTACTGTAATCAATTGAAATCCGAAAACCAATTCACATTTCTTTTGACTGGAACCACATCTTTTGCAGAACCCAGAATTTTACAGAGACAGTTGACGAAATACTATAAAGAATGTGGTATAGCAGATGCTCATTTTCATACACTCCGGCATACTTTCGCAACTAGATGTATTGAAGTTGGCTGTGATGTTAAATCATTAAGCGAAATATTAGGACATTCCAACACTTCTATTACGATGAACCGATATGTTCATCCGGATTTGAATTTAAAGAGAGAAAATATAAAAAAATTGGAAGAAGCCGGATTTGGCTGCGCAGTCAAATAAGCAGTCAAAAAATTGAATAACCGTAGATAAAATAAGAGAAGAATGCCCATGTGTCGCAGAGTGCAATACTCTGCGACACATGGGCATTCTACTTGAATTTAGAGTTATCCCTGTTATTTAAAATGTACATTTTATATTAAATTATTCATGTTGTAAATGTCATATAAAAGGATATTGTGAACATGTTCAAAAATATACGGAACCAATACTAGAATAAAACGATGCGCAACAATTATGTTGAACAAGTATCGAAGCTTTCAAAACAGCAGATAGAAGATATCTGGGATGAAGCAGAATTCAAATTATTCTAATTCTGTTGCTGTGTATGATGGTGAAAGAAATGATGGATTTTTAATAGTTGGAAGGAGGAAGGGGATATGAGGATTGCGATATGTGATGATGAAAAGAAAATCTGTTTGTTTATGAAAGAGGTAATAAACCGATTTTATTTTGACAGCGATGAGGAAATACACATCAACTGTTTCGAAGGCGGAAAACAATTGTTACAGGCAAATTTAAGTGATATCGATATTCTGTTTTTGGATATAGAGATGCCCGGATATAATGGATTGGATGTTGCCAAAATAATCAGAAAAGAAAATCAGTCGATGATCATTGTGTTTGTCACAGCCTATGACGAATTCGTTTTCGAGAGCTTCAAAGTAAAAGCCTACAGGTATCTTCTGAAACCATTAAAGGAAGAAGAGTTAATTGAGACATTACAGTCCGTACAACAGGAGTTGTATAGTTCAGAAAATGAACTTTCCATCAGCTTTCAAAATAATAATTATCGGATCCGAATCCCGGACATCACATATGTAGAAGGCATGAAAGGAAAAATCTGGATTTACTGCAAAAGCGATACATATAGGTATCGGGGTGCATTAAAGGATATTGATGAGATGTTAAAAGGCAAAGGATTTTTCCAGATTCATCAAAGCTACATCATTAACATGAACAAGATAGTCCGATATGGCAAAACAGAAATCGTGCTTGAAGGAGGTTATAAAGTACCGGTAAGCAGGTACAAATGGAAAGGTTTTCAGGAAGAATATGCAAGATATTGGAGTAAAGTATTATGATGAATCATATGATACTGGTATTTTTAGGGAATTTACTCTTATTGGGATTATACTTATTTATCAATGTCAACCGGAAAGATTTGAAAGAAATTATAATCAAAAAGAATCTGATGATTGGGTGTATTAACATCCTATTTACAATAGTTGGTGCGGTCTGTTTTGAACGCTTTGATATCTTATTAATTCTACTAATGCTGATTCAGGGAATTATATTGGCACTTGGTGAGAAACAGCAGGAAGTGTCCAGTATGGCTATGAAAGTAATCGGCTATGTACTGTTGATGATCCTTACGGAATTAATCGGTGTTTATTTTTTCGGACGGCATCTAGAAAAATCAGGACTGGATATTCAACAGTTCTACGATGAGACATTAGTTAATTTATTATTGGTTATGTGTCTGATGGGTTTGCTGTTGACATATATATATCAGGTATTACATACAAAATCAAAGACAAAAAAAGTTCTATGGCTGCTTGTAAGTGCAAAAATTATTCAGGAAATAATCGGATTACATACAAGTATTTTTTTTACTTATTCTAATAAATTAGAATTGCCGGTAAAGCATATCTTGCTTAGTATTCTTTTTATATTTGTAGATGATCTGATATACATTTTTCTTGTTTATAAAGTTCAGGAAACAAAAGGCCAGGTGGAAGGATCACTTATCCGGACCAATTCTTATGAATATTATACAACTCTGGAAGAAGAACAGCGGAAGATACGAAAGATGTATCACGATATGAAAAATCAGATTATGATTTACGAAAATACAGAAGGATTAAAAGAAGTATTCGCTCCGATGCAGGAAAATCTTCAGTCCATGTCCCGGTTCTATCATACAGGTTGTCCGGCACTGGATATGTTGTTATTTAGCAGCAGACGGATCACGCAGGAAAAAGGAATTGAATTTAAAGCGGTGATTTCGGAAGGGACTTTTTCGTTCATGGCAGAAAATGATATCAGTATTATTTTTTCAAATGCGATTATGAATGCGATTGAAGCTTGCGAAAAGATAAAAACCAGTCCGAAAACAATACAGATTAAAGCTGGTATTAATCAGCAGGACGTGATGCTGTATATCAGAAATACGGTATCCGGTGAACGGTCAAAAGGAAGATTTTCAACGGATAAAAGTAATAAGAAATTTCATGGAATCGGTCTGACCAGTATTCGGGAGACCGCAGAAAAATATGACGGCTATATCTCAGTGATCGAAGAAAACCAGACGATGCAGCTTGCAATTATATTTACAGGAAAGGGAGAATATGAAAAATAAGAAGTCAAAGTGGATCATTTTTTTTGTAGCTGTCTGTCTGTTGTTACTGAACAGAAATATAGTTTTGGCAGAAGAGACAAGTGCTTATGAAAAATATTTTCAGTTCAAAAAGTTCAATTCAGAAAACGGACTGGACGGAAGTTCGGTAAATTGTGTTCTGGCTTCGAAAGAAGGATTTTTGTGGATTGGAGGTTATTCAGGGCTACAGCGATACGACGGAACGGAATTCAAAAATTATCAGATTAACGGAAAAACCTTGCCGGTTAATGATATTGAGCAGGATGCAAAGGGGACATATTGGATTGCTACCAATGGAGAAGGATTATATACCTTTGATGGCAAGAAATTTACACTGGTCGATCCGGGAGAAGTGAGTGAGACCGCATATACGATAAATAAAATATTAGTAGACTCTTCTGACAAAGTATGGGTCGGTACGAAAGAAGGATTATATATCTATGATGGGAAACTCAAAGTGGTTGAAGCGTTAAGTGCGGAAGACATCATATCCATCACAGAAATAGAGAAAGGGAAAATCATAGTAATTAGCAAAGCCGGAAATATTTATCTGATAGAAGATAATGTGGCAAATAAAATGAATATCCCGGAACTGGATGGGGCGGATCTTCCCCGTTGTTGTATAAAAAGCTCTGATCATGGTTTTTTTATCGGAACATCGGGAGAACAGATTCTGGAATTGGATATGCAGGGACAGGTTGAACATATTTATGAAGATCCGGGATTAAAATGTATCAACTCCATGTACGAACTGAAAGAAGGGACATACTGGGTATGTACGGACTCCGGAATAGGAATGATGGAGGAAGGAAATTTGAAGAAACTGGATATTCCTTTAACAGATTCTGTAGAAGAGGCATGTATCGATTACGAAGGGAATTATTGGTTCGTATCATCACGCCAGGGAATCCTGCAGGTATTTGAGAACATGTTTTCAAATCTGGGAATGTATCTGGGAATTGAAAAAACCGTAAACAGCATAGAATACTATCAAGATGATTTATATGTCGGATGTGATGATGGAATCTATTGTTTCCGGAATAAGGAGCCGGTAGATAACAATCTGACTCAGTCATGCAAGGGTGACAGAATCCGGCAGATTTACAAAGACCGGGAAGATTATCTGTGGGTGTCCACCTATTATCATGGTCTGAAAGTCATGGATGCAAATGGGATGGTATCAGTGCTGAATACAGACAACAGTGGTTTAAAAACAAATCAGATTCGCTGTACCTGTCAAAGAAAGAATGGAGATATGTTAGTAGGTACGGAACAAGGAGTGTACCTTATAAATAAAGAAAAGAAAGTCAGCCAGTTGTTGGATGATAAAGCCGACTTAAATAACATTCGGGTTCTGGACGTCAGAGAAGCAGAAGATGGAAAAATCTATGCCACAACAGATGGACATGGAGTCTATGTGATTCAGGATGATGCAGTTGAAAAAGTATACACAAAGCAGCAAGGGCTTCTTTCGAATATTGTAATGAAGGTTGTTCCTTCCCAGAAATTACATGGTGTCTGGTTGGTATCCGGAATAGAGATTAATTTTTTGTCTGAAGACGGGAAGATAACGGAAATAAAAGATATTGGCATGTCAAATGTATTATCTATGAATCTCATAGATAGTGGAGATGCTCTCGTCTATGCATCCAATGGATTGTTCAGGATCAAGGAATCGGATCTGTTGAACGGACGTGATGATTCATTGGTGCATTACAAGAGACAGGACGGTCTTCCAATTGATTTTACTGCAAATGCCTGGAATTGTATACATGATCAGGTGCTGTATATGTGTGGCAGTGACGGACTTGTCTCCATTGATCTGACCAGAAAATTAGAGCATCCGGATATGAAAGTGTATATTTATAATCTTCAGATGGACGGGAAGAATCTGGAAGAAAAAGATGGAAAATATATACTTCCCTCTAGAGGATACCGTCTTACGATAGATGTGAGATGTATCAATTATATTTATAAAGATTATGATATTGGCTATTATATGGAAGGAACGGATCAGAGCGAAACGATTATAGAGAATGGAAGTAAGAGTGAGATCAGTTATACGAATCTAAAAGGTGGGGATTATGAGTACCACTTCAGAATTTTCAGTCCAGATAATGGCGAGTGCCTTGGAGAGATTGTCATACCGATGCATAAGATGGAAAAAATGATCGAGAGACCGGAAGTTCAGGTATTGCTTTTCATTTCTGCCGGACTGATATTTGCAATGTGTATTGTCTTACTGCTTCGATATAAAGAAAAAAGAATGAATAAACAACTTGCCATGAAGTATCAGAAAGAAAAAGAAGAGATGATGGAAAGACTGGCCTACAGAGATATGGTGACAGGTGTTTATAACCGGAATCTGTTCGAGGAAGACAAAAAGGAAATGAATATGGAACAGGTAACGGCAGTTGTACTGTTCAGTGTGAATCATATTCGTTATATTGAGCAGAAGCTAGGAGTGCTGCAGACAGGAGAAATCCTCCGCTGTGCAGTAGAAATCGCAGAAAAATGTCAGGAAAAACAACCAAAAGTATATCGGTTATTAGAGAATATGTTCTGTCTTGTATTCTTCGAACCGATGGAACTGGACCGGTATATTATGACAATAAAAGAAGAATTTTTACACAAAGGGGAAGAAAGAAAACTTAGATTGTCACTGGCTGTTGGAGGTATCTACAATAACCGGATAAATCAGGAAGATATGGACAGCCTGATCAGCCGATGCGAAGAGGTACGATTAATGGATGAGAAAAAAGCAGAGGCAGAATTTGTAAAAGGGAAAATTAATATATTGTAGCAAAAATTGCGAAATTTCGCGTCAAATAAGCAGAATGTCGCGCGAAAAATAATAGGGTATTTAAATATGATAAAATTTTCTCAAGAAAAATTGCAAGGAAACTTTACTTTTATACAAAATATAGGAAATGGTTCAGGATAGGGGGAATGGAAAATGTTCAATCATTCTTTTAAAAGCAAATATAAGAAATGCTTTATTGTGTGTATCTTGGTCATGGCAATGCTCTTGACAGCTTCCATGCCGATCAATGCGATGGGAGAAAACGAACAGCCGGAAAGCAATACTGAGAAAATTACAGAAGTGCAAGCGGAAGCGGCAGATGACATGGAAGCTGCTGAGACCGTATCGGCGGATAATCAAAATAAAAGCAATCCACCATCAGAGCAAACAGTGCAGGCTACAGAAAGTAGCGAGCCGGTAGTATCAGAACCAGATCAGATTGAACCGGCAGCTGATACAGGCAGCCTAGAGAACGAGGAAGGTGTTAGGTATGCACTGGTTCCTGCAGATTATACAAAAGTAACATTTGATCATAATTTTGATAGTTCTGTATTACCAACCACACCGGGGAACGGAGTCAATGAATGGCAGATAATCAGAGGTGGATACAAAGGTAGATATACAACAGGACAGGATGTAAGTGATAGTTTCGATAAGAATGCAAATGTCAGCTATTCTAATGATAATGCAGTCAGAATGACAAAAAATGTTATTAGCACAGATACGGAAAATGAGTTTCATATGTATCTGAATGTAGAACCACAGGTCAGTTGGGAAGAGATTCTTCAGTTAAATACAATTATTGTCTCTCATAACAACAGACCACTGTCGCCTCCGGCATACCCGGCTGGTGGAGGAAAATCGGAAACTTTTTCTTCTGTGAAGACAGGAAACTATCAGACCCCAATAAATTTTGTGTATTATGCAAATTCAAATGGAAAAAAAATCATCCTGGCAAAGATTGTCATGTATGCAACTTCTAATTCCGTACCGAACGGAGGAATTGGAATAGGAAACCCGCTGTTGTCTGGGTCAGGATCTTTTTACGCACATAATAATTTTGATTTGGACAAAGGAACAGCAACTGCTGAAATTGATATCTCAACATTATATGAAAAATATGAATTTTCTACTAAAAAAGTACAGGTAAATAACGTTCAGGATCAAGTCAATGATTTGATGAAAGTATATGAAGATTCGTTTAATTTTGACGGTGGTTCCTGTTCGCTTGGAGGAAATGTAATCAATTGGACTATGCCGACAAAGGATCTTGGATTATTGCCATATAAACAAGGGACAGATGGTAAAATTACGCCGGTTGGAGTCAAACGTACACTCTCAAATGGAAAAGTAACCTATTACAGGCAGGAAGCATATCAGTTGTCATACAAATTCAGCCTGGATGTTCAAAATGAAAATTTTACGAGTGCGACATCCAAAAACAGTGCAAATAACATTTCGGCAGAGTATGCAGTTCAGACCAATAAGAGCCCGGACGATGCTTCTGATAAAGAAAAAGGCGGAAAGGTTACATATACGACAAATGGTCAGACAGGAACAGGTGATTTTAAATCCCCGTATATCAAAGGGCTTTTGTATGATCTGGAATTCCAAAAGGTTGTGGAAGGAAGCAAAGTACCTTTAGCGGGAGTCACCTTTACAATTGAAAGACAGGCTGGAGGAAGTACTTATTCTGAGCAAATTGTGTATACAGATACAAAGGTGACGGGAGAAGATGGTTGGATTAAGTTCCATAATCTCCCATGGGGAACTTACACAATAAAAGAAATTTCATATAAAGACGGTGATGAATTCCAGACGAATTATCTGAACACTGGTGATCTTCCGAAAGAACTGGGGACTGTTCAGATAGGAGAACTTATCAATCCAACAGCTTTGACGGAGAACCATAGTTCAGGTCATTCGGGAGATACAAGTTCAGATATAAAAAATCGATTGTTTGTATTTCAAAATGGGACAGTGGAAAATACTCCGAACAGAGCAAGGATAACCATTGTCAAGAATGTGAATTCTTATGACAGTATTCCGGAAGCACTAAAAAGCCAAAAGTATACGGTCAACGTCAAGAGTACCGGCAACATGAAGATTTATGAAAAGCCGGGAATCCAGGATGATAAATTGGATTCTCTGAACAGACAGCAACAGTTAGGTCATCAGGAAACCGCTACATACGATCTGATCGTTCCGAAGAATGGAGGAACGATAAATTTACAGGAAGTGATTCCGGAATCTATAAAGAATAAAGTAGTATTTGATTCCGCTACAGTTACTGCAAATACAGGAAGTACTGATCTTGGTTCGGTAACAGAAAAGGAACAGGGCTGTGAAGTGACAGTATTACCGGGAAATGACCTTACAGTGACCATCACGAACACACCGGTTGGAACCGTGAAGATAAAAAAAGTCATTGACAATTATCAGAAGGAACTGGCTGAAGATGCATTTATCATTCAGGCGAAATCAGCAGATGATAACGGGACATCAGTGAATACGGAAGCGGTATTAAAGCATGATGAGTCAAGCGGAACAATCACAATCAAAAAGACAACAACCTTAAACATTAATGAGATAGTGCCAAAAGAGTATAGCCTGTCAGAGATTACCATATCAGGCGGCGGCATGTTGAATGGCAATCAGGTAACGGTAAATCCTGGAGAAAACGTGACTGTAACGGTTCATAACACATATTCTGGGAAACCATTTTTCCATGTAGCAGATGCAATTAAGAATCAATTTAAATGGAAATAGAGAGGGGGATACATCATGCGCAAGAAAAGAAAGATACGGTTATTTTTGAGCGGATGTCTGTCATTACTCCTGATTGCTTCAACATTTGCTTTCTGGACAGGAAAAATAAATCATACCAATGAACTAAAAGCAGACAACATTAACGCAAAAATTGAAGAAACATTTGAACCATCAAAGTCGGTTGGAACAGTACAAAAAGAGGTTGCATTTAAAAATGACAGTTCAAATGCATCGTTCCTGCGTATCTCCTATGCAGAGACATGGGAGAAAACGCAAGGTGATAATAAGACACTTCTGAATAACCAGTTGAATGGAAAAGATGTTGCAACCAAAAACTGGATAAATGGATTTGGACAGCCAGGTGGAAACTGGACAGATGGAGGAGATGGCTGGTACTACTACAACAAAGTTCTGAAACCGGGAGCAGCTACGGAGAATATTCTGGAGAGTGTTACATTCCCGGATTATTCCGGAGAATATAAGGAATATGAGGGTGCAGATTATCAATTGTACTTTCGAATGGAGCTTCTTCAGGCCAGTGACAGCCAGTCAACTTTAAATAGCGCAGAAGTGAATAAAAATGCTTCACAGACTGTATTTGGAAAAGAAGCGACTGTAGCTGGTGAAACCGTGAACTGGAAGTAAGGAGGGGCATGATGAAAATGAAACGAAATAAAAAAGTGCTACTGATCATGGGAATGCTTGCCTTACTGGTAATCGGAAGTACCTTTGCTTATTTTCAGAAATCAGAAAGCATTGACAACAAATTCAAGAGTGCCGAAGCAAAGGTAAATATAACAGAGAAATTTAACCCTAAGGATCAATGGGTTCCAGGCGAAAAGAAGCAAAAAGAAGTCCGTTTTGGAAACGAAGGAACAATTGCTTCGGTCCTGCGTGTGAAATTCACACCGGTTCTTACATTAAAAGATGGAACAGAAGATGCAGAAGCAGCCAGAGGCTTTCGATTGAATTTTGCTGACGACTTCGGGAAGAACTGGATAGACGGAGGAGACGGCTGGTATTACTACAACAAAGTGTTAGAACCAGATCAGATGACAGATCTGACTTTAAAATCGGTCACGATCAGTGACAAGATTGGAAATGATGAACATAAAATAGGAACAGATTATACAGAAGCTTCCTATGATGTGAAAATTGAAGGAGAGCTTTTACAGGCTTCTTATGCAGCAGAAGCCGCAGCTCAGATGAGTTGGGGCAAGACCCCAGCCGTAACCGGAAAACAGGTTACATGGAACTAAGGTTAAAACAGAATGAAATGCTGTTTTAATAGATAAATTCAAAATCCAAAGTACTTAATAAGGAGGACGAGAGTATGCGAAAAAATAAGAAGATCGCAGGAGTAGCAGGCTTAGCAGCAATCATGGTAATCGGAGGTACATTTGCTTATTTCAATCAGACAATGACTGTAACCAACCCGTTTGATACTGGTAAATATGACACAAATGTAACCGAGGATTTCAAGCCAGAAGATGGTAACAATTGGGAACCTGGAGCAGAGGTAAACAAAGATGTAACCGTTAAAAATACCGGTGACTATGATGTATTAGTACGTGTAAAACTTACTGAAAAATGGGTAAATAAGACAACGAGTAATACAGTTGCAGAAAACACAACTGGATTAAAAGGAGATGCATCTCAGGTTGATGCAAAAGATGGTCTTACAACAGGAGACTATTCTGTAGTTGAAAAAACTTTGAATGCAGCAAACTGGGTATACAGTGATCCTGAAAACGGTGGTGATGGTTACTGGTATTACAAAACAAACCTTGCAGCAGGGACAGATACAGGAAAATTCCTGGATGCTGTAAAACTTCTGGAAGATGCTGATATGGGTAAATATACCGTAACAAATTATTATACAACAGCAGAAACAAAACCGGGAGAGAGTGCAATTGGTGATGATCCGGCAACTCAGTGGGTAGCTTATACAGGAAATGTACCGCAAGCTGCAAAACACAGTATGGCAGTTACAAAACAGGATCCGAATGCAACAGGTTATGGTAATGCAAATTATACTCTGACCATTACAGCTCAGACAGTACAGGCTACGGATGCAGCAATGAAAGACGCATTTGGACTGACAGCACAGCCAACAGGATGTACATGGAATCTTACACAGAATAAATAATTTACTGACACAGACGTTCTTAGAACAAAGGAAAGAAACGAGGTAGCAACATGAAAAAGACAAAAAAAGTAAAAGCATTTGCAGGTCTTCTTGCACTGACACTGGTAGTAGGATCATTAGCATATTTTACTAAAACAATGTCCATCGATAACCCATTTTCCACTAAGAAATACGGTGGTGAAACAGTCGAGAAATTCACACCGGAGAATAACTGGGAACCGGGCGGACAGGTAACCAAGGAAGTACAGGCAAAGAATACCGGTGATTATGATCTTTGGGTCAGAGTGAAATTTGATGAGAAATGGGAAAGAGATGGAAAATTAATTGAAGGAACAAATCTTTCTTCAACCGATAAAACCAAATTCTTCCCGGCAAGTGCTGACAATGCCGTAGCAGGTGGTTCTTCTGTATATAAACATCTGGCAGGCGTAGAAGGTGACACATGGAAAGATGGCGGCGACGGATATTTCTATTATAAAACCACACTGGGAAAAGATCAGTCAACCACACAGCTCATGGATTATGTAACACTTTGCAAAGATGCTAATATGGGTGAGTATACAGTTTCTGGTATGAAATATGCATTAGTAGATGAGTCAAAAAAGGCAGAAGACCTTACAGACGCAGATTACACATTAACACAAGCACCAAATGATATCCCGGTTGGAAAGGTCCTTTACCAGAAAAAAGTCGTAGCGCTCGATGATACAAAAGCCGGATTAGCAGGAGCAAATTATACATTAACTATCACGACAGAATTAGTACAGGCCAATGCTGATGCAGCTAAGGGGTGGACAGTAACTCCGACAAAATAAATTAGGCAGTGACTATGAAAGTATTAAATTATCTATTTAAAGGCTTATCCTGGATAGTAATCGCAGTAATCGTCATGTATATGGCGATTGCTGCCCCCCTGATTATGGGATTCCGGCCGGTGGTTGTGCTTACAGGAAGTATGCAGCCAACATTTCCGGTGGGAAGTATTGTGTATTATCACAAATGTGATTTTGAAGATCTGCGGGAGGGGGATCCGATTACCTTCAAAGCAGAAGATGCACTGGTTACGCATCGGATTACAACTGTAAATGGTATTTCCAGAACAGTTGTTACGAAAGGGGATAACAACCCGACTGAAGACCCGGTACCTGTTGAGGAAGAGCAGATTGTTGGAAAGACTACGAAGTTTGCGATTCCTTTTGCAGGGTATTTTGTAACTTATGGAAAAAAGCCGGTCGCAATAGCAGTGATGGCGGCGATTCTTCTTATCAATTATGCCCTGGAAAATCTATGTTCGGGGCAGAAAGGGGAGAAGAAATATGACGAAAAAAAAGAATAAAATCTATTGGCTGGCAGGAATTATGCTGTTGTGCTGCATGGGTGGAGTATTTGCATATTGGACGCAGGAATTGCAGGTTCATAATGAATTCAAAACAGCCAGATATGATACGACAATTGAAGAAAAATTTGTCCCACCGGATAATTGGAAGCCGGGAGAGGAGATCAACAAAGATGTATGGATCGCAAATAAGGGAACAGTTCCGGTATTTGCCAAGGTCGTATTACATCAGGAGTGGGTTCGGAAAGAGGATGTAAAGGATTTGGATGGATCCGTTATCCCGCCGGCTGCCGGTGAAAAGTTTCCACTTTTTTTTGAAACAAAAGAAGGAAGCGAATATGCGGCACAGATTGCATGGGGAGAGAATGTTGTTCTTTTAGCATCAGGCAAGAAAAGTAATATAGATCTTGGAATACAAACGGTAGGACAGATAGAAGATGCGAGAGGAAAATGGCTTTTGGTAAGCGATGTACCAGATCAGAATGGAGATTTCCTGCTTTATTATATTGGAATGATTGAAGAAAGTGGACAGTCTCCTCTGATTGTGGACTCTGTGACGATGAATCCATTGATTCAGCCTTCGATTGTTCAAAAAGATACTATCTATGATAAAGCAAAAGAAGACTGGGTTACAACTTCAAAAAGAAACAGTACATATGATTATGAATGTTCAAAATATACAATGCTTGTCACAGGAACGACTGTCCAGGCAACTTCAGATGCCGTAAAAGAAATTTTCGGTACAGACAATGACAATCCAGAAGTTGTGAACTATCTTGCAAACCATGCAGTGAATCCTGCGGACCTTTAATTATGTATTCTGTAAGGAGGCAAAATGATGAAGAAAATAATTAGACATATAGGAATGTTTGCGCTGGCATTATGTCTTCTTACGGCATACATGTTACCAGTGTACGCAAAAGATGTAAAAAAATTATACTTTGAAGAACAAAATGGAAAGATGGTCTGGAATAATATCCGGGGAGATGAAGGGAATTGGTTTATGAGTTTCACCAACATGGTTCCTGGTGGACAGTATGAAGACCAGCTGAATATTGAAAACGGTTCAAAGAAAACCTATGCCCTGTATATGCAGGTTATACCGCTTCAACAAGATGAAAAGAAAGATGAATTACTGGAACTTATCTCAATGAAAGTTTCGCTTGGAAATAAGACATTATACGAAGGTACTGCCAGTGGTAAAGAGTATAACAACGGCAATCTGCAAAATGTGATTTATCTTGGAACTTATAAATCTGGGGAAAAAGACCAGATTCATGTAGATCTGCAGTTAGATAAGAATGTGGGCTTGGAGTATTGTGATCTTTTAACCAAAAATGACTGGAAATTTATGGTAACAGAGATAACCAATCCTAATAAACCAGGAAAACCACAGACAATCCATCCTCCAAAAACAGGTGATGAATCTCAGATAGGAGTATATATTGCAGTTATGGGATGTGCAATTGCAATTATACTCGGAGTAATGGTAAAGAGACGTAAAGACTCAGAGTATAAGTAATACATGGATATCTGTATGGATATGTAGATTTTAGGATATATGAATTTCTTGAAGAAGAGGAATAGTATGACTAAATCAAAAGAAGATATGGATAAAAAGGTAGAACTTTCTCCAGAAAGAGCCTGCGAGATATTAAAAAATGTTTTTCGGGCTTGTGATATGGAGCCACCGAAAAATTGTGAAAAATATTTTTATCGAAAAGATAAACATGAAACTATATAATGGAAGATTCTTGAAAGCTTAGAAAGAAATGAGTTGATAAATATGACCCAAATGCGAGATATTACAAATATTAAGTTTGGAAAATTAACTGCTCTTTATCCGACTAGCAAGAGAGGGAAAAAAGGCTCTGTCTACTGGCATTGTAAATGTTCATGCGGGAATGAAATTGATGTTTCAGCAGATAATTTACTTCATGGAAATTATAAAAGCTGTGGTTGTGTGCAAAAAAAGAACCGGGAAAGTGTTCATGATAGACTCCATATTGTAGATGGAACCTGTGTTGAATGGCTTAAATACAGGAAAAAGCGATCAGACAGCAGTAGTGGCTTTCGAGGTGTATACAAGACAAAAAGAGGAAAGTATCGTGTAACCATAGGGCTTAAGAAAGTGCGCTATCAGCTTGGAACCTATGACACGTTTGAAGAAGCAATAGACGCTAGAATGAAAGCGGAAGTCGTATTACATGATGGATTTTTGAATGCTTATGAGAAGTGGCAGGAAAAAGAGAAACAAGATCCACAATGGGCAAAAGAAAATCCACTACTTTTCAATGTACACTATGAGAATGGTCAGTTCGATATCGAAACCAATATGTAAAAATCAAAATAATACGAAGGAAAATGTAGTATCAATGATTATGTTTTAAGAAGGATTTATTTGATAGTGAATAAATTTTTCTTAAAGTATAACGACTAACACTATAATTTTAGAAGAAAAAACGAATCTAAAGCAAGAAAGGAATAGACGAGTTATGGGAATTATTAAGGAATTTAAAGAATTTATATCAAGAGGAAATGTCATTGATCTTGCCGTAGGTGTCATCATTGGAGGCGCTTTTACTGGTATTGTGACATCATTAAATGAAGATATTATTACCCCTGTTCTGGGAATGTTTGGTGGTGTTGATTTCTCCAATTTAAAAATATCTTTGGGACTTGCGAAGAATGCCCCTGTTTTGACATATGGTAACTTTCTTACAGCAGTAATCAATTTCCTGATTACTGCAGCAGTCGTTTTCCTGTTGATCAAAGTCATAAATAATATTACGAAAAAAATGAGCCCAAAAGAAGAAGTAAAGATTACCACAAAAGTATGTTCATATTGTAAAACAGAAATACCGGTTGATGCTGTGAGATGTCCGCATTGTACAACAGAATTAAGTGAACAGAAATAAAAAATCTGTTAGAAACGATTGCTTTTTTAGTTCTTTGGTAAGTATAATAAAGAAGCATGATATGCGTTAAAAAATAAAGTTGGGAGAATATTATCAGCTCCACAATTTCCATGAACTCTATCAAAGAGCTTGGGCTTGAAGTTGGAAAGACAGCTTACGCAGTTATTAAAGCAACATCTGTAATGGTTGGGGTTGACGACTAATATAATGGGAAAAATGTATAATGAATCAGACATTAGAAATGATTACAAAAAACTGACGAAGCTCTTGATTGAGCTGGGTATGACGATTACAACAATGGAATCTGCGACTTCAGGGCAGATTGCGTCACTGATTACGGACACCGAAGGCTCATCGGCAGTGTTAAAAGGAGCTTTTGTCACCTATTGCAACGAAGCAAAAATCATGCAGGGCGTTCCTGCCGAGATTCTGGAGAAGTATACGGTATATTCAAAAGAGACCGCAGAAGCAATGGCGAAGGCCTGCACAAAAGCGTATAAGGCCAATATCGGAATCGGTGTGACCGGAACAATGGGGAACGCAGACCCGGCGAATCTGGAAGCATCTGTGCCGGGGCAGGTATATTTTGCAATTGAACTTAATGGAGAGGTTATGTCTTATTATCGTGAATTGCAGCCACAGCCTACAAGACTTGCTTATAAGCTGGCGGTTGCAAAGGAAATTTATGATGCCTTGATGGAGAGATTATAGGATTGTGGGAGTACGCTTGCGAACAATCCGTGGGTATCATAGTAGGGAGCTCTTGATCCCTGACATTGGATATTAAAAAAGGAAGGATTTCTTCTGCTATAGCAGAAGAACCTTCCTTTTGCATGTCCTTTTTTAATATTATTTATTCAACTTCTTCCGGTTCCATGCTTCGAATATGTTCCTCAATTTTTATGAGCTCATATTTCTGACTATATTCTGCCAGATAGGTCTTATATTCTTGAGTGTCGGAAGGATATACTCTTGAGTTGTGAATGTGGATATCCACAGGCTTTTCGCTATTCTTTGACAGTGCTACCATTGCGCTTGCGCAGTGGGCAGAGATACGTGTGAAGCTGTTCAGGATATCCGAATATACCGTCCCTTCTTCCAGACCGCAGGCTCCGTTACTCATACGTTCAACGTGGCGGATCTTGAGTTCATCACACAAAGTTGTAATGACCATTCCAAGTGGAGCAACTCTCTGAGAGAGTTCTTTATCATTTTCCAAAAACGCTTTGCAAGTTGTATTAATCTCCTCGCGGACAGCTTCCATAACAACATTCAGTTCATCCCATGCTTCTTCGGAAAATTGTGTTTTGTTCTGATTCATTTCATTAGACATGTGAGCAATACAGGAGGCATGATCACCAATCTGTTCGAAGTCATTAATCATATGTAGATAAAGAGAAACCTGTCTTGTCTGAACAGAATTCATCGGATGCTTGGTAAGCTTAATCAGATAGTCACCCAGACGGGATTCATAGCGGTCGATCAGGTCTTCTTTTCTCTGTACCTTGTCGAACTTGCCAAGTTGGAAATCATTCAAAAGGTTCATGGCGCGGTTTACATTTTTACGAAGTTTTCTTGCCATACCGCTCATAGCACGGTGACACTGTCCGAGTGCAAGTGCAGGGTAGTCAAGAAGACGCTCCTCAAGAAGATCAAAGTCTGCTTCATCTTCCAGTTCTTCCGCACTGTCTTTCACGAACCAACATACAAGCTGCTCCAGTTTTGGGATAAATGGAAACAAAATACAGACTGTTACAAGACGGAAAACCGTATTTAAAAGTGCGATGGACACTGGCGTCATAATCGTATTCAGGAATGAAAAATGTACAAATGCATTGATGATATAGAATCCGATTGACCAAAGCAACATTCCAAAGGTATCATTCAGCAAGTATACAAGAGCAGTTCTTTTACCATTTTTATTCGCTCCGATTGCGGAAATCAGAACCGGGCAGGAAGCTCCGACACCGATACCGAGGATAATCGGAAATGCACTGGAAAATGTAAGCAGTCCTGTTACAGATAAAGCCTGCAATACACCGACTGTTGCTGAGGCACTCTGCAGGATGGCGGTAAATACAATACCTACCAGGATACCAATGACTGGGTTTGAAAATGTTGTTAACAGATCCATAAATACTTTGCTTTCTCGAAGCGGTGCGACGGCTCCGCTCATGGTCTGCATACCAGTCATGAGGATCGCAAATCCAAGCATGATGTCCCCGATATTCCGGTGGACGGTTCTTTTGCTCGCCATTCTAAGAATAATACCGATAACTGCTACAACCGCAGCGATTGTGGCAGATGACAGGATACTTGCAATTCCGTTAGATCCTTCTATATAAGAAAGACATAAGATCCAACCGGTAATACTGGTTCCGATGTTGGCTCCCATGATGATACCGATGGCCTGGCGAAGCTTCATCATACCAGAGTTAACAAAACCGATAACCATGACAGTCGTTGCTCCGGAAGACTGGATAACGCTTGTAACGGCTGTACCAAGTGCGACTCCCTTCAGTGGCGTATTGGTCATTTTGTAGAGAAATGATTCCAGTTTATTACCGGCAACCAGTTTGAGTCCATCCCCCATCAAAGACATACCGAACAGGAATAAAGCAACTCCGCTTAACAATGACAATACCATAGAAAATATTCCCATAATTTCTCCTTTGTCGTTAGTTATTTACATACACTTAACTTTCTTTTTAAATTTTCTTAACATTACCTTTCTATTATGTCACGTTAAAACCAGAATTACAATTTAATCTTATTGAAAGAATAAAAAAATGTAAGATTATACAAAAAAATACCTGCTCACAGGGAACAGGTATGACAAAATCATGAGATATTTTACTTGAAAACAGGTTGCTTTACTATAGCAATGTTGATATATTTTTAACGCGTCAGAATCTTTACAGATGTATCTTCATATCCTTGCGCCAATGAAAATATATCCTTTAATCCATCTGTGATGTAAACAGTTCCATCGGTTGCTACGAACACGGCTTCGAAATCATCACTTTTCGCCCAGAGGTCATAGGCTTTATCCAGACCCATAACAAATAGCGAAGTGGAGAGGGCATCGCAAATTCCTCCTTTGTCCCCTGCGACTGTGACGGACAGAAGCCCGCTCTTGGCAGCATGGGAAGAGAAGTCCTATAGCTTGTCAGCAGGTGGAGCATACAAAAAAGATACAGATAACAATAAACTTATCTTTGCAACAAAAGACTTTGTCGCTAATCCTGAAATTCCAGCATTGAAGAGCGGAGATGTAGTTGCAATTTCTGCAAATGGATATGATGATCTGACATTTAAGCTTGTCATTGATACAAATGGAAATGCTTCTCTTGTAGAAGATGATGGTAAGGGAGATCCATACGAGCTTCATGTAAAAATCGAAGGAGAATTTGAGGCGGCAATCGTAGGACAGAAAGATTACGATGGAGTGTCCAGTGCCAGCGTCGGCGGTTCCTCAAGCAATAAGAACAGTGCAGTGAAAGTATACGGCGCACTGGTAGAAAAAGGAAAAGACGTTGCTGACAAGGATTGGGAAGAGCTGGATAATATGGCTAAGATTAAATTGAATGGAAGCAAATGCAGTGTTAGCATCGTTCCGGACACAGAAAAAGGAACATCTGCAGACAGTGACAGCGGTATGCAGGGCGTATATATGACGATCAGCAGTGATCTGACACTTAGCGGTACGCCAAAAGATCCTGGAAGTTATCTGGTTTCCGTGTCTATTGAGGATCAGCAGGGACGCAGCGCAGTCAGCAACACACTGCCATTCAGAATTTACAGCGGCGAGGAAACGCTTGCAGACCAGATGAAGAAAGAGAATTTTAAAGATTATGGAAATGGACTCTATGCATGGGATATTATGGAACCATGGGCAATCAGTAAATTTGGAAGTAATGTAAACGGTGAGGAAGAGAGCGTCCGTGTGCCAGCGTATTTGGAGGCATGGTTCGGTTCCCACGAGAGCGGAACTTACGGATATCTGGGGTATGACATTCCGTGGAAGCAGGTCGTAGCTGGAAATATTCCTCAGACACTTTATATTCCGAGTGGATGTAATCTGACACTGACAAATATGGAAGTACTCAGCAGTGTACATATTATTGTAGAAAATGGTGGTAAACTGACGCTTTCTGATTCTGTTGTACAGGGAATTATCGATGTACAGAGCGGAGGAACATTTTCTATGAACTATGATTCTTTCAACAACGAATTTACAACAGGAGCGTCTCTGTGTGGACAACTTCGTCTTGCAGACGGTGCTGTTTTGGAAAATGCAGCAATTTACTCTCACGCAAATTATCTTGCAAACGGAGATCTGACAGACCGTACAACTTCTGAGCCGGTTGTAGTGGCAAATGGAAATGTAACCGTAAAGGGTACGGTAGCTATATTAGGTGATGATGGCGGAAGCGATATCGGACAGACAGCACTCCGTGTAAATGGAACATTAACTCTGGCAGATAAGGACACAACACTTGTAGCTTACGGCGGAAGCGGAAAGACTTTGCTTTATACAGACGGTGGAACAGCCATTGACATTACAGAAGGCAGCCAGATTACAGGAGATGGAAAATTAGTTGCAATCGGTGGAGATGTTCTCTGGGGAAATGGTGGAAATGCTGTATCCGGAAAAGGAACAATTGCAACGAAAAAAGTATTCCTTCAGGGAGCAACCGCTAATACATCTAACAAAGCAGAGGCTGGAAAAGCAATTGATGGAGATGTAAAAGTTATCAGTTCCAGCACTCATATTGAAGACGGAACAATGATCAGCGGTGCTGAGAATGATCCGTTAGCCGATTTGTACTGGAAAGCTGGAATTAATGTACTGCCTCCATTAGAAAAATTTACAACAACAGATAACGGAAATAATGGTTCCGATAATGGCGATAATGGGGATAACGGAAATAACGGTTCCGATAATGGCGATAACGGGGATAACGGAAATAACGGTTCCAGCAACGGAAATACTGGCAATAATAGTAACTCCGGAAACAATGGTAACACAGGTAATAGTGGTGATTCTGGAAATAATGGAAAGATTACATCAGCAACTAAGACTGCAGCAAATGTGAATACAGTTAAGACAGGAGATACAAACAATGTATTACTCTGGGCTGCACTCTTTGTAGTTTCCTGTGCAGGAATGGCAGGTATTACAGTAGTTGCTAAGAAAAGAAAATAGTATACAGCAGATGTAAATTTGCTAATATAAAAATGCGACCGGCATGAATGTCGGTCGCAAAAATATTCTATACTAGAAGTCCTTCCTGATTTGCTAATGAGAAAGCAGTGCTTGCATAGCCTAAAATATTAGTCGGTGATTTTTGATTCTCTGTAAGTATGTATCAACAGTGGTAATTCTGCCACCAGCATCCCAATCCAGCCTGCCAGGTAGGAGAATGGCAGTGCTTCAATTCCAAATCCCCATACAAGAACGAGCGGTGCGGCAACAAGAACCCGAAGCCCCATATTGACAAAACTGCTGATCAGGGTAATCTTCAAATCACCGATTCCACGGAAGAATCCCTGAAGTCCATTGGTGATAGCCGGCAAGATATACATTATGGAAATCAGGTGCAGATAAGTAACACCGTGCCCGATAACTTCCTCATCTTTCACAAAGAGCATCATCAGATGTCTTGCAAAAACAAAACAGACAATAAAAATGAGGATGCCGTAAATGGTCTCCAGTACCAGTCCACATCGGAAGCCTTCACGCATCCGGTCATTTCTTTTCGCCCCCTTATTTTGCGCCATAAGTGCTGTCATGGCGTGGGCTATATTCTGCTCCGGGGTATAGGCAAAGTCATCAATCCGGTTGACCGCGGTAAATGCAGCGGCAACAGACACACCCATAGTATTAACAATTGCCTGAACACCGATTTTTCCGAGCTGTACAGTTGCCTGTTGCATTGCAGATGCCCAGCCGTATGCAATTGTACGCTTTAACAGGGAACGGTCGAAAATGAGCCATTTCTTTCCTAATTGAAGGAGTGGTACTTTTTTCTGCACATAGATAATACAGAAAATACAACACAGTGCCTCACTGATAACAGTGGAAACAGCGCAGCCATTACTTCCTGCTTTCAGTACAATGATAAAAAACAAATCTCCGAAAACATTAAGAATCGCACTTATGATCAAAAAATACAGTGGTGAATTACTGTCTCCGAGGGCTCTTAATGTACTGGAGAAAAAATTATATAAAAATGTAAACATAAGTCCTACAAATATGATGCGAAGGTAAGAAGTCGTCATATCCAAAATAGATGCGTCTACCTGTAGCAATCTGAGAAGTGATTTCGCAATTCCAATACTGAGAATGGTTAGAATTACAGAAAATACAGATCCTGAAATCATAGTCGTACTGATCTGGCGTGAGAGAGTATCGTAATCTTTCGCCCCGTAATACGTGCCGATCAGAATACTCGCGCCCATGCACAGACCATTCAGAAACAGAATGACCAATGTCGTGACCGGATTGCAGATACCGACCGCAGCCAGTGCCTCTTTTCCGATAAAATGTCCCACAATAATGCTGTCTACGGCGTTGTAGGTAAGCTGGAACAGATTTCCCAGTACAAGTGGAATTGTAAATCTAATAAGCATGGGCATAATCTTACCCTTCGTCATATCCTGTGTCATAATATCTCTCCCTGGTGTAAAACTAAACAGCGCAGGATATCCGCTCATATAAATGAAACGGTTTTCCTGCGCTTTTGATGATATTACTTCCATGTCTATTCGTCAATTGAAATCTTTACCTGAGATGAATTCCATTTATTAATCATTGATCATAATTCGAATGATTTCTTCATTTGTCTCTTTCATGCCGTCTTTTCCGAGACGTCCCACATTATCAATGGTTCCCTCGATTCCTTTTGTGATGATGCCATCACCGGCGTAGAACTGCTGCCCCTGCAGGTACATATTGTAACCAAGTATTCCGGCATCTACGGAAGCTGCGATTTTGGCTGCACAGGAAGCTTTTGCTCCGTCGCAGACCATACCGGATACGATCGCGAGTGCGTTGACAACAGTATGGATCACTTCTTCATATCCACCGCCGCACAAGTATGCGATTCCGGCTCCGGCAGCGGCTCCGGCGCTGACAGCTCCGCAGTAAGCAGAGAGGCGCCCGATTCCGGTTTTCTGGTGGATTGCGATCAGATTGGAAAGTGCCAGTGCGCGGTAAGTCTTATCTTCGTTAGTGTGTAGCTCTTTTGCATATTCCAGAACAGGCAGAGAACAGGTCATTCCCTGATTTCCACTTCCGGAGTTGATAACGACCGGAAGCTCACAGCCATTCATTCGCGCATCAGATCCGGCAGCAGCGCGAGCTTTTGCGCGTGTGCGGACGTCGTTGCCGTAAGTATTAAGAAGTACAGTTCCAATATTTGCACCATAATTTCCGGCGAGTCCTTCATCGGCGATTGCGCTGTTATACTCAATCTGACGGGACAGGACTTCACGGATATCGTCGATGTCAGCCATATTAATAAAATCCCAGATAGACTTTACATCCAAAAGAGTACGGTCAGTCAGTCCTTCTTCGCTTGCACCTTCAACTGGTACATAGTGAAGGATTTTTCCATTTTTTTCAATTCTTACAATGTTTGTATGATAGTTGGCAATACGGACTTTAGCAGAATCCTTTCCGGCAAATACTTCAACGATGATGTCGAAGATACAGCCGTTATCAATATGCTCGACGGTAATCTCAGTTTCTTCGAGATACTTTGCCATTTCTTTTGTCTGTGCTTCTGTTACATCAGAGATAACTTCCAGTTCTTTAGAAGCATCTCCGGCAATGATTCCGGCTGTAGCAGCGGCCGGGATTCCTTTTAAATGATTCGTGTTCGGAACGATTACACTTTTTACATTTTTAATAATGCTTCCGCTTGCTCCGATATGTACGCGCTCCGGTATGCAGCCCAGCACTTCACGGGCTTTGGCAGCAGCGTAAGCCAGAGCAATTGGCTCGGTACACCCCATAGCCGGTATTAATTCTTCTTTTAATATCTGGATATATGCCTGATATTTAATATCTTCTTTTGTCATGAAAACCTCCAAATGCCAGTTTTCTCCTGGCAATAATAAAAAACGTTCGACTTGAATTTATTGAACCATATTTTCGGAGAAAATGCACCTGTTATTTAAAAATTTGATGAAATTAAATGTTGGAACCTGTATTCCGCTTTTCTTTACCGCAGTCCAGATCGGCGTATTTGCGAAAGAGCCAGTCGTAGAAGTCAGGCAGGAAGTGACAGATGAGAGTGCTCCGGTACTCCGCGTGGTGGTTGATGATGGGTTTTGCCCAATGTCATTTTATGAAGCAGGTATGAATGAACATCTGACAAAACCTGTAGATGGTGAAAAATTACTTCAGGTACTTTACAAGTATAAAAAAACGGGGCTTTAATATAAAAGAACAGGAATAACACCGGCAGAAATACCGGTGTGAGAGGAGAGATTTATGAGCCACATAGCAGACTGGCTTACGGCAATCGGACATAATTATTTCAAATTGAAGCTGAAGTGTTGAGAGATGGCAAGAACCGGAAAGTAAAAATTATGCTTCGTTATGAGTGGATTTACAGAAAGCCTGAAAAAAATAGATAAAAATGTATTTAAGTTTTAGTATATCCATGTATTGACATGAGGTTATAATATTTATAAAATACAGACAGAAAGGGAGCGTGAAAAAAATGAAAATCGCATTATTAGAACCAATTGGAGTATCAAAAGAAGTTATTGATGAGTTATCAGCACCGATTACAGAAAAGGGACATGAATTCGTATATTATGATACCAAAACAACAGATCCGGCAGAACTTGCCAAGAGAAGTGAAGGCTGCGACATTGTTATGATTGCTAACAATCCCTATCCGACAGAGGTTGTAGAGAAAGCGGACGCACTGAAGATGTTATCTGTAGCATTTACAGGAATTGACCACATCGGAACAGACAAGTGTAAAGAGAAAAATATTATGATCTGTAATGCAGCAGGGTACTCAAACCAGACAGTTGCCGAGCTTATCATTGGTATGGCGATTGACGCATTAAGACATGTAGTAAAAGCTGACGGACTTGTAAGAAATGGTGGAACAAGTGCAGGCCTTGGAGGAAAAGAAATCTGCGGAAGAACGGTCGGAATTATCGGACTTGGACAGATCGGACTCATGGCAGCAAAATTATTCCAGGCATTTGGCGCTAAAGTTATCGCTTACAACAGAAGTGAGTCTGAGGAAGCAAAAGCACTTGGAATCGAGTATAAATCATTAGAGGAAGTATTATCAACAAGTGATATCGTATCACTGAACCTTCCACTGAATGCAGAGACGAGAGGATTCCTGTCAGCAGAAAAGATTGCACTTATGAATGAGAACACAATCTTCATCAACTGTGCAAGAGGACCGATCGTAGACAACGAGGCACTTGCGAAAGCGCTGAATGATGGAAAGCTTGGATATGCATGCGTTGACGTATTTGATATGGAGCCGCCGATTCCGGCAGATTATCCATTGCTTCAGGCTAAGAATACATTATTGACACCTCATCAGGCATTTATCTCCGAGGAGTCTATGGTAAGAAGAGCAAAGATTGTATTCGATAACGTGACCGCTTATCTTGACGGCAAGCCGGTCAACGTATGTAAGTTGTAAGAATAAAAAAGACAAAAAAGACATAAAAATAGAGAATGATATAGTACTTTGATAATTTCGCATATTTACAAAGTTCTAAGTATGAAAGGCAGTTTCGTAAAAGTCAGACAAATAGAGCAGACTTACCGAAACTGCCTTTTTTTTGCCAAGCATACGACAAAAAGGTCCGGTGGACCTTTTTTAGTTTGAAATACTTGGTGTATCTTCCGTATGTGCAATTCTTCCAATCATGGATTTGAATGTAGCCGTACTGACCGGATGCCAGAGAATCTTCTCCGGTATCTCTGTATTCAGCCTGCTTGCTATCCCGTTCTTTATTCTTGCAGGAAATATTATGAATAAAGGTGGTATTGCCGTAAGACTGATTAACCTTGCAAAATTAATTACAGGACGCGCTCCTGGAGCACTTGCTCAGACAAATATCCTTGCAAATATGTTATTCGGTTCTATTTCCGGATCTGGTACAGCAGCAGCTTCTGCTATGGGATCTATCATCGGACCAATCGAGAAAGAAGAGGGATATGATCCGAACTTCTCTGCAGCTGTTAATATTGCAACTGCACCGACAGGACTTCTGATCCCGCCAAGTAACGTAATGATCACATACTCACTGGTCAGCGGAGGGACTTCCGTAGCAGCACTTTTCATGGCTGGTTACATTCCGGGAATCCTCTGGGGACTTGCTTGTATGTTAGTAGTATATGTGATTGCCAAGAAAAAAGGCTACCGTGCAAAAACACGTTTTACAGCATCTGAAGCTGGTAAGATCATCCTTCAGGCTCTGCCTTGTCTGCTTCTGATTGTAATCGTAATCGGTGGAATCATCTTCGGTATCTTCACTGCAACAGAAGGTTCTGTAGTGGCCGTAGTATACAGCCTGCTTCTGTCATTATTTGTATACAAATCAATCAAGATCAAAGAACTGCCGAAAATTCTTCTGGACAGTGCTGAGATGACTGGTATCATCATTTTCCTGATCGGTGTATCCAGCATCATGTCATGGGTTATGGCATTTACCAATATTCCGGAACTGGTATCTACAGCATTGCTTTCCGTAAGCAGCAACAAGTTTATTATCCTGTTCCTGATCAATATTATCCTTCTGATCGTCGGAACATTTATGGATATGACACCGGCCTGCCTGATCTTCACACCGATCTTCCTGCCGGTATGTACTGCACTTGGAATGGACACTATCCACTTTGGTATCATGATGATTTTCAACCTGTGTATCGGAACAATCACACTACCGGTTGGAACAACACTGTTTGTTGGTGTTAAAGTCGGTAAAGTACAGATTGAGACAGTATTCAGACAGTTGCTCGTATACTTTGCAGCAATCTTTATCGTACTGATGTTCGTAACATATATTCCGAACTTAAGCCTGTGGCTGCCGAAATTGATGGGATACATCTAGGATAAAATTTAATATAAGTTGCACAACTAAAAGCACGCAGATATGAATGATTTTCTATGACTGCTGCGCCGCATATTATTGATTTTCTACGCAAACTCGCCTAAAGGACAGGCTCGGACAAAGCTGCGAAAATCAAGCTATGCTCGCAGTCATGACGAAAATCACACAATTATCTGCGTGCTTTTTAGTTGTGCGTAAATATTGAATTTTATGAGGGGATGTGGCGTGGGGTGTGATGCATGTGATTCGCTTATGAAATTGTTAATGCGTTGAATAAACAGCGAAATATGTAATCTTAGTATATGAGGGTGAATTGTATGTATTTGAGACGGAAAATAGATGATTATTTGAAGAATGGAAAAATAGTGAGGTAAGCCTTTGATTATCAAAGGTGCAAGTCAGATTGGGAAGAATCAAAAGTGAAAATTACCCGGATAGTTTGCTAAAAACTATGTCCCTAAACTCCCATGCCCGCACACTTGGCACCACCATAAATGAAACTATGCAGACTATTGGGTATTGAATTTGTTGTTACTGCCGCTTATATTTAAAATAACGGCAAAGATCGTGTTTATTTTGGGCCTGTAGCCCGTTCCCTAAACTGATTTCAGGTACTCTCATTTGCACCACCACCTGTCCAGCCACTTGAAGAATTTTCATTTATGGCAAAAGGACGTATAGTAAAATGATAACAGACAGAGTACCGTGCCGTAAATTCATCCAGGAGGTGCCAGTATGGATAAAATTTACGACAAATGTTGTGGTATTGATGTGCACAAAAAG
>NZ_ATVU01000031.1:0-29072 GCF_000420885.1 Dorea sp. AGR2135
GCACCGGAGGCGTTTAGGTAATACCACGTCCCACCAATGTTTCTCCAACCAGTCGCCATAGCGCCGGAAGAGTTCATATAGTACCAAGTGCCATCGATTTTGTTCCAACCAGTCGCCATCGCACCGGAGGAGTTCAGGTAATACCATGTACCACCAATGTTTCTCCAACCAGTCGCCATGTAGCCGTTGCTATCAAACCAGTACCAAGTACCACCGATAGATTTCCATTGGTTTGCCGGATAAGAACCATTGTTCTCACACCACCACCAGCCAGTGTTATTATGTACCCAGTTCGCGGCAAATACAGGCTGTGCAAGAGTGGTGACAGCTACGGCAACTGCAAGAGCAGACTTTAATAGTCTTTTCAGTTTTTGATTTTTCAATTTGTATACCCCTTTCTTGTTTCTAATTTACAACATTAAATTCCATGTTTTTCATTTTAAACGTGAGGTTTAAAAATGTCAACATACAATAGTCATTATGATTACTGCACCATCTTTCGGATAATGCACCTGCATCCTGAATATCATACAATCAAAAAAGAAAGGATGTAGACTGTATGATAGCGGAACGTATAAAAATGTTAAGAGAGAACCAACATCTGTCCCAGACTGCCTTATCCAAACGATTAGGAATTACCCGAAGCAGTATTAACGCATGGGAGATGGGAATATCAACCCCATCGACCACCTATCTTGTAGAGTTATCCCAGATATTCCACGTATCGGTGGATTACCTGCTCGGTCTTGATAAGAATACAAGTCTTGATATCACAGGGCTTGACACGGAGCAGGTACGGATTCTCACAGACCTCGCGGAACATTTTCGCAAAGAGAAGAAAGTCAAATAGTATGCAGGACAATAACATTATTACAGCATAGATAATAGTATTATTGTCCTATTTTTATTCTACTGATGCAGCATCAAAACTTGTCTTTATATCATCTGTCATTGCGATATAGCCGTGAAGCGTATACATCCCACCTTCACGCAGGCGGATATCCCTGCCATATCCTTCGTAATCAATATAATTTCTAAGGGTGCCCAAATCATTCAGGCTTTCGGTAAATAACCCGCTGTTTTCCGCGTATTCATAGCCTAGGTCATAATCACTATTGACGTTATCCAGAAAGAGAAAGCTGTCGGAACTGCGTATGAGGTTTACAAGCTCTTCCACGCTGTATGTTGATGTTCCATATTCGAGCATTGACTCAAACTTTTCTATGGAGCAGTCCATCTTTACAATCTCATTTGCAAGATAATTAAGAAGCGTAATGTTATCGTATTCGTAAAGACATCGTGTAAGTCCCACTATAGCAGAGTCAAAGTCAGTAAAGAAGTATTCCTGATTCCCCATGTCATCGATTTTGATTTCCGATAAGATTTTACGTATCTCACTATGTAGATTCTCCTTGCTGCACTTGAGTGGAAAAGAAATCCATTTCCCGCAGCAGGTACCGGAATTATAAAGTCCCAGATTGGCGATGTATGCCTGAAACACAACCCCTTTGTCCATGTAAGTTCTCCTTTTTTAAAGAGCACCCGCACGCAGGATGCGTGGCTTTACAGAGAAAGGATTGGAAAATTGGATTTCTTTGAGAAACCATTTTCCTATTTTCCTATTTTTTCCCTGCATAGGATTTTATAAAAAAACCAATTTCCCAATTTCTCTTCCCTGTAAACCTGTGGTTATTCTTTCTTGCCTTCCGCCACCATCGCTTCCAAGAGTTTGGCTTCCCCTGTGCGTAAAAGAAGAGGAAGACACCGGTCAAAGTCCGCCCTTGTGATGTTGATGCGTCTTCGGATGCCGGTCCAGGTTACCGGCTCGCAGTTTTTCCGGATGTCATCAAGCGCCCAGAGTATCTCGCGGGTCCAGTATTGTTCCATCGTCTCGGTATATTGTTCCACCTCTTTCTTACAGATCGGCATCTTAAGGAGGGATTTGGACGGCAGTCGGAGATGCTTTTCCACTGCGGACAGCGTGATGCGTACGGGGCGGTCACCGTCAGATTCCTTTACTGCTAAAATCGCCTCTTTTACAAGTGGGAGTGTTTCTTTGTCCCGTAACTCCCAGTCTGTCCTTTTCGCCCCGCCTTTGCCCTTTTGTTTTGTCCTGCTTTTTTCATAGCTTCCTGCCTTCATCTTCTTTACGGATTCATAGGAGATGCCAAGCTTATCGGCTATCTGTCTGCAGGTATATCCCGCCGTAAAAAGCGCATGTATCCGTGCGTCAAATTCTTTTTTCTGACTGCGCGGCGGCAGCTTCCTGTCAACCAACGCCGCAGGGGATATCTGTAAGAAGTCAGCTATCATACAGATGACATAGGGATTTAATTTATCCCCTGTAAATACTTTCTGCATCTGCCAGACCTTTGCTACCGGATTTTCAGGAAGTTCCCTGTAAAAGCTTAAAAAATCCTCCGTCAGTTTCGTTATGTTTCTTTGTGCGCCGCGTGTGGATTTATAGGGTGTGTACGCAAGCTGACTGTCAAAAAAGACATGGACCGGAACCGGGGAATTTACATCTTTCATCATCTGGAAGACTTCATTTCTGTATTCCGCAAGCCGTATGAGCGATGCATTCTCCACAAAAGCGATTTCCTTTGATATCGGTATCAACTCCTGTGCTGTTAAAAGCGTGGGAGAGCGGCTGTCCTTTTTCCGGGTAAGGGCGTATTTCAGACGGCAGTGGTGGATGGGGCAGATTACGAGGTGTGGTATCTGGTGGGTGCGGTGCCAGTAGGTTTCCCCGTAGCGTTTCCTGTCTTCGTTTGCACATAAGGGGCAAAAGAGCAGACCTTTTACGGCTTCTTTTTCCCCGATTCTGCGCAGCATGTCACAGCGCACTTTTTGATTGCCTGCCAGTTTCGTTAGCAGTTCCTTTTGTCTGTCCTGCGAAAGAAATGCGCTGTAGTATGGAAACATCGTATGATGGAAAATCCGATGCTTCCTGTCCTGGTTTCTGGTAAGATGCTGCCATGCATCCAATGTGAGCGGATTGAGAAACTCTATATCGGGAGTTATCCATGCGTCACGGTATAAATCCTCGGCAGCGCTTCGGTAAATGGGATAGCCGGAGCGTACATAGTAGCGTGCCAGTACCGAGTAGAGCAGTTCATCGGGGTAGGGTTCGGGGAAAAAGGCAATCATATTTGCACCTCCGTAACGGATATATGCTTGGCAAGAAGCGGTACGATATCAAGATTTTCCTCTTTCGCTTTCTGTACCAGACGGGAGATGAGGTCTTCGGACGTATCGATGGCGGATGCATCCGTTTCTGCCACCGCTGGTGTCTTTCCCTTCCCTGTACGGGATGCGTGCACCGTTCTTTTTGGTGTGACCGATGGATGGATATAGGAGTGGAGCATGGAAAGCCTCTGTTCATAGGCAAGATGTAACGTTTCGATGTTTAAGCACTCCCTGCCGGATAGGATAGCGATTTCCTGTGCATCGTGGAGAAGCGTCACAACGACTGCCACAACACCACCACTGTGTCCGTACAGCCACAGCAGTTCTTTTTCCGTCAGAGGCGATGGATGCTTTACATACTGATAAGCGTACACGATGCTGCAAAACTCCTTGAATTCCTCCTCATACGGCAGGGCGGAAAAGTTCAGGCCAACGGAGCGTCTTGCAAGGTGCGCCGCCTGTTCAAAGAACACGGCACTCTCCGGTGTGCCAATCATTCCGATGGAGATGCCGCTGTTGTTGATAAGCTGTGTCAGGGCACCGATTAAGCTTTTTCCGTTCTTGCTGTTTGCAACGTTCTGGATTTCATCGACGAGTAACAGTCCGATGTGGTTCAATGCCACCTGACTGACCGTGCCAATCAGCATATCGGTTGTTGCCCTTGCACGGAGCGCAGACGCATAATAGGTACTGTCAAGCACCTCATCCACCTTCCGTAAAATCTCAAGCAGCATGCCCTTTACGGAAGAATCATAAGGGCACTGTACCACGATGCATGGAATCAGTTTCTGATATGGTGTTTCCACTTCGATAATTCCGTGCTGTCCCATCAGCGAAAGTGCACGGCTTACGGCGGTGGATTTTCCAATGCCGCTGGTGCCGATGATGGTAAAAGAGTCTGCCCCGCCGATAATCCCGCGGTAATTGAATCCGCAAAGAGCCCTGTGGTTTTCATAGCTTTGTGCGGTTGCATCCGCCGTTTCTTTTTTCTGCAGTGACCGCAGCATCGCAAGATACAGCTTGCTGTAAATTTCTTCTGCCATGCGTGACGGAACAAAGATGTCATAAAGCTGTGACAGACGCATCAGGCGAAGTGCCTGCGGCATTTGTGCGATACCATCGTCAAAGGCAGGGCATACCTTTAAGGCATTTTTTAAGGCATCCCCGGCAAGCATTGGTGGGAGCCGATTTATCATATCAAGCGGATTAGTTGTCATCGTGAACCTCCTTGTTAAAGTCTTTGTGGCGTTTTGCCTGTTCTTTCTTTCTGACATGCCGTACCTGTTTGATGTGGGTGTCACCTGTGTTTACCGCGGAGGTATCGACAATCGTCTGTATCTGGCGCATAAGGTCAATCCGAGCCTGTGTATTCTCCTCTCCAGCCGCCTTTACAAGGCTTTTCTGCTGTTTGTCCATCGCCTGTGCATCTGCTATCGATTTGCCTGTAAAACGGCTTTCTATGAGTTCAAACGGCGTGTATGCGTTATCCTCGATAAGCCATACGGATGATACGTCATCGGGATTGTATGCCACGGTCACTTCCTTCCCGTTTAAGTACGCTTCCCGATAGGTTTCGTTTTTGTATCGCATGCCATTTACTTTTAAGCCTGTACGGGTAAATTTCGCCATCGTGCGCGGCAGGAGCGTAAGCATGAGCCGTTCTTTTGAGACGGGCAGGAGGGAAGCCTCCGGCATGGCAAGCCCATAGTTAAAGACTGCGGCGGCGTTCGGTTTTACCTTACTTTTTAACATTTCCTCCGTGTAGGGATAGTTTTCAAGAATCCGTTTGGTATTGTAATAGATGATGCAGTGGAGGATTATCTTTTCAAAGGCATCCATCGTAAGACAGGCATCCTTTCTGTAATCGCGCACCCCGCGCTCCTGAAAGTCCGGTTCTATTACACCTTTTCCCTTTAACAGGGACTTAAAGTACCCCTGTATCAGGTCAAAGAACTTTTCCACCGGACCTTTCAGTTCCGGCCGGTATGCGTCAAGATTGGTAAGCGTAACCCCAAGTTCCGTTATCTGTGAGAAGTTTTCTGAGAGATATTCCCGTCCCATATCCGTTACGAGCATGCCCGGAAGAGCAGAGACATTCCAATCCTCTTTTTTGATGGGGATTCCAAATTTTTCACACAGTTTTACCTTATCTTCTACGAGGTTTCGCATAAGCCCGCGCAGGCTGTAAACACCACCCTCCCATGAGAGGAGATAGCCACAGCAGAGGCTGCTGTAAGCATCAATGCATGCCGTAAGCACAGGACGCCCAATAAGCCGCCCTTCCTCGTTTACAAGGTAAATATCGCAGATGGTCGCATCGAGCATCCCGATGCCTACGTGCGGGGCAAACTCCTGTACATGGTCTCCGAGCAGGGGGCGTTTGTTCCTCTGGTAGAAGGTAAGCCCTTTCCTTGCTATGTAGTAATTGGACCAGTTCTTTGTCTTTCTGTAAAAATATCGGAACTGATAAAAGGACGGATAGGACTTGACCAGATTTCCTTCGGCATCACAGTATTTCTCTTTCAACATAAGGATATAGGTATTTTTCAGGCTGTGATTCTTCCTTGTGTAGTAAAACTTATTGAGCGCCCAGCGGATGTTCTTTTCATCGGTGGATAATACCTTTTCCTTTTTGCGTTTTGCCGGAGCAAATACCGTCTTATCAGAAAAGGCAAGATACAGACACAGATAGAACCGCAGCGTCTGCGTAGTGACATTGTAATGCGCTGCCATGCCGTTTATCCGAAACGAACGTTCTTTGCTATCCCCAACGGCAGGGAGAATCCCTGCAATCATGGTAAAATGTTCATTTACAAACTGCCGTTCTTTTGCACTTAACTCTTCTTCCGGCACGGGAGAAATCCCGGTAAGTGCATACAAATCGCTTTCCGATGCCCCCTGCAGGGAGGCGAAACGGTCGATATTCTGCCAGATAGGCATGTGTCTTTTCTGGCAGTCCATCACAAGTGCCATGTCATTTTTTACGTCAATCACACGTAAAATCGTGTCCTCATACTTATACAGTCCTTTCTTCATCTATCACAATCCCCCAGTCCATCACGCCGTGGCGCAGCCAGTAGTTTCTTGATGCATCCAGAAGCTTTACCGTCATTGGCTTTGTAAGGTGACACCGCCTGACACATTCCCGTACCAGGATGTCCTTGTTTTTCTTTACGCATACAAAATCCGAGGTGTAGTCCCCCACGCTTAAGCCGTCAAGGGGCACGTTGCAGCGTATCTCTGTCACTTCCTTATCTTCCTGTAAAAGTACAGCGCAGCGCTCCTGTATCTTTGAATAGAGCTTTAAAACATCCTTTGATTTTGTAAGTGACAGTTTTATGCAACGTCCCTTATAATTCTTCTTTACCATGGCAACCTCCTGTAAAATCAACGTTTCCCAAAAATTTCCCAGAAAATTTCCCAAAAACGTTTTTGGGGATTGTTTTTGGGAGCGTTTTGGGGAACTTTCAAAAATGCACCCGTTCCTTTAAATTTTTTCGTTTCCAAAGGGCAGGTATGTTATAATGGGGATATTACTTAAAGGAGGATTTTTTCATATGCCAGATAAGGAGAAGCCAACAACGAAAAAGGAGGCAGAAAAAAAGGCGGCAGGCACGCAGGAAAAGGGAAACACCAAAGAGTACACTGTCAAAAGCATGGACTCAGTGCTTTCCGATTTTTCCATCACGTCTATCGGAAGCCTTCATAATACACCGATTTCCACCGGGGTTCAAAATCTGGATATACTGCTAAACGGCGGGTTCAGTAGCGGCCTTATTCTTTTGGGTGCACAGCCCAGTATGGGAAAATCAACCCTTGCCCTGCAGATTGCATACAACATCGCAAAATCAGGTATTCCGGCATATTATTATTCCATAGAAATGACGCGACACAGCATTGCAGCTAAGGCTCTGGCAAGAACTATCTTCTGTCAATCCAGTGCAAAGATGAAAATCCGTGCAAACAGATTTATGACAGCTGACGGCCCAAATGCATTTACTGCCAAAGAATGGGATTCCATTGAAGAGGCACAAAAAGCGCTGGAAGAGGGATTTCGCAACTTTTACGTGATAGAATCCTTAGATAAAAAACCGGTCAGTGGGAAAGAGATTTATGAACAGGTGCCACAACTGTTAAAAAAATCAGGCAAGGAGAAATGTGTCGTATTTGTCGATTACCTGCAGCTGTTAAGTTACCCGTCCGAAGATGGGAATACGCACCAGCCGGATATGCGAACCATCGTAGACACAAACCTCAATTATCTGAAAGCACTTGCCAGCGACTGTAATATTCCTATCATCGTCATCAGTTCCCTAAGCCGAAGCAATAACGGAAGTCCGGTGCAGACCTCCGACTTTAAGGAATCCGGAAATATTGAATATTCTGCAGATGTGCTTATGGCGATGCAGTTTACGAAAACACCTCCAAGAAAAAAGAATACGGATTATGCTGCATTCTTTCAGAAAGAAAAATCAAAATCACCGCGTGAACTTGATGTAATCGTCCTGAAGCAACGGTACGGCAATTCGGGAAGTGAAGCGAAGGTAAGCTTTGATTATTATCCGGAAACTGATTATTTCACCTTAGCCGGTACTGTTCCGCAGGCATTTGGAAATTTAGAGGAAGACTGGATGAACGACTGCCGTGAAGTACAAAGTGTATATTCAGACTCTCCGGAATCCGAGAAAAAAAGACAACGATTCTCCGTACCGCCAAGTGAAAGACTGCCTGGCAGATTTTACATTAACAACTGTAAACTCATCCAGAGTTTTTATAAGCAGAGCGATTTTGCGCCGTGTCAGAAATTAACGGTAAATGTCACAAACGCAGAGCATCCTAAAACCTGTACGGTGTTTGTGCGGCAGAACCTGCATTTTGATTATTATGACAAGATTGTGTGCGATGCCGTATCAACCCTGTGGATGTATTATAAGAGCTCAAATTTAAAGAATGACCAGGTGAAAATCAATGTAAATGCGGTACTTGCCTGTATGTCCGGCAATGATACCATACGGTTAAAGAAAGGGGCAACCTCTTCCAAAAGGGAGAGCCATCTTATCGATATCCTTGAAAAACTGGGAAATACGGAAATCTGTATCGACCAGCGGAAGGAACTTTCCTTAAGGAAATCGTCTGACATCGGAGGAATACAGGGCGTATACAGTGGCTATATCCTGCCCGTAAAGAGGATGGCACATACCAACGATTTTCTGTTAGACCTTACCAAGGAACCGCCATTTTATGCGTATGCATCGAACAAGAACCAGGTCATCAGCTTAAAAATGCAGTATCTTACCTGTAAAGAAGAGCTCCCAAAAGCCCAAAAGGGAAAAAAAGAGGATATCGCTTTCACAGGAAACGCAGAAAAAGCGGCAAATGCAGGAGCTGCCGGTGAAGCGAACAAAGGCTCGAAAGAACACCAAAGAAAAGAAATCCGACTGCCATCCAATACGGACGATGTATTACAGATAAAGCACCTGTTGAACCAGAGACTGCAGATCATGAGGCATGCAAACAATAAGATGCATGGCTCTACCATAAAATATTATTATGCTTCGCACGATGTGAAGGAAGCCTACGAAGGATTCTGTACGGTTATCGGCATAACCAGAGAGCGTTTTGCCTCTGACACCTCGTTTTATAACAGAATCCGGCAGATTCATAAGTATGTTACTACGCTGCTTGACTATTATGTAAGCATCGGTTATATCAAGGGATATACCGAAACAAAGGCCGAAAAAGGCAAGCGAATCACCGGAGTAAAGATAGAATTTTGCAAATCGGTAAAGCGGGATGATGCGGATACGGCTGCAATACAAAAGCAAGCGGAGCAGAAACTGGCTGAGGTTAAAGCACATCTGCATGAGCAGGGATTCCAACAGAACCAGGCAATGCAAGAAGCAGCAATACAAAAGCAAGTGATACAGAAAGACACCGTACAGGAGCCATCCTCACAGGAGCCACCGACAGGTAAAAAACAGTGAAAATGAACCCCATTTACGCCTTGTTAGCAGTGCCTAACAGGGCGTTTTTTAAAAACTATAAATAAACACTTGATTTTTTGGGACTGCACGATTTGATTGAAAAGTTTTGATTTCAGATGAGTTTTGGATAATATACATGTTTTTTATCCGAAATACACATGAATAAAACGTGTTTTTAAATAAATTATCTTTGAACAATAAACGCTTAAAAATGTTGATTTTCTGCTATTTTCTGTCAAAATTCACATGTAAAATATCAAACATTTCTCCATATAAGTATTCCTTATACGTATAAGAATAAGTATTTATTAAAATATCTTACATTCTTATACATAAATATATCTACGATATCTAACCACTGTATTTCACTTCCATACAGTGGCTTTTTTTTCGTTGTGCGAAAAAGACCATACGATGCTGTTTATGTATAAGAATGTAATGCGGGCGCAGTTCCACCGACAGCACAGCTGTCGGTCTGTACAACATAAATTGTAATAAACGTGAGTTTTACAGTAGTACACATTATGAAACATGAGAACAACTCATGAAATGAAACATGAGGACATGTTACATAGATACAAAAGGTGACGGGAGGGAAAGTGAAGATTAAAAAAAGAAAATCTTCAAATATCAAAGAAAGGAGATTCTTACTATGAATGGAAATCGTACAGAACGTGTAAGAGCGCCTGCATGGGTACTCGGTAACAGAAATAATTCACTTAATAATGTGGGCTATGTGATAATTAGCCCGGAAAGGGAGGCCAAAATGGGCTTAAAAGAAGAACTGATTGCAGAAGCAATCGATTATACAGATTCAGCTATGACAAGACATATTTTAGATGAGCAGGCAAATTTTAACAAGGTAAGCGAGGCATTTAATTGTTCATCGTACGGCAGAGATGCCATGGAATATGTACACAAACTTTTAGCAAAGATGGGAAAATCAATTGGTGATATTATTGCGAAAGAAAAATCAGCTTTGACTAATACCTATGTATTCAATGGCGGAACAGAAGTTCAGACAGAAGATACATTATCAACCAATGACAGTATGTTATATCCTGTCCTCTTAACAAAAGCTGATTTAGATTCTTACTGCATCATTGCATTGTCTACTATTCAGCAGAATGTGACATTGCATGTCGAAGATGAAATCCATGAAATGGATAAATATATCACGGATGTTAATACAGATAGTGATGTAATCACAATCTGCCAAAACATCAAGAGGATATTTAAAAAGATTCTTGATGCAGAAAATGAAATCATCAATGATGAACTTAAGCGTTTTAACGCTAAATGCAAAAAAGAGCCACACAACTTGGTGTGGCTCTTTCAAATTATAAAAAACGTGTAATTGTAATACACGAAGGATACAGAAAGCATCTTACGTTGCTTTCGGGTTTAAAAATGAAGATAAAGATAAATCTTCAAATTATTAGAAAGGAGGCTTTGTCATGAACAATAAGAAAAACGAACCTCATGAGAGTGCCTGCAAAGGTACTTGTGAGAACACATCTATTACTGGGGGTATCCCAGAGAAAGGAGTTAACACAATTGCATTAAGCGATAAGGAAATAGAATGCATTAAAGCTGAGGTATTAGATAAAATGACTCAATGTGAAACGGTTAATTTCAATGCCATTAATGTTGGCATCGAAAAGAATCTTGTGGCAAATAAAGATAATTTATATGCACAGGAAGGATTAGCTTATATTAAGAATTTTAATCAGAAAATGCATGATGCCATTATGAATTTCTACAAATCAGAAAAGGCTAAATTGTCCAACCATAATATCGATTCTGATAAGCCTGAGTATAAGGTTACATCCGTAGATACAGATTGGATTTCTACTCTCACATGGACAAAGAAATCCATGCCACAGCATTGTCAAGACGTAGTCTTATCAGCAAAACAGAATGCCAGCCAATACAAACTAGAAGCTAAAACTCGTGAATTTCAAGCATTCTTATCCGATAGGACAAGCGAACGTGATAAGTTCTACTGCAGTTATCATAGTGAAGTGAGTAACTGCCTCTATGATATCCAGATGAAAATCATCCATAAAGAGTATTCAAAATTAATGAAGAGCACCTCTTATCGGTCGCCTGCCATAGAAAGATTTGTATCGGAGGTTATGAAAAATGGAAAACCATCCTGATATTACAGCAGAAGCAATCTATGAGGAACGAAAAAAAGCTTATCATATGCTTTTAACAATCATAGATATGCTTGACGAAGAATCGAATCTTCAAACGCCTGTATTGCAAGTCTGTAAAGACTTGCTTACGCAGGTGCAGCAAAGGTATTTAATTTCATCCGATATCTGGCATGAATGTAACACCAAAAAAACAGAAGCAATGTCTGACAGTGAAAAAAACAGTCAGACGGAAAGGACAAACTATGAATAAAAGAAACAGTATTATAACTTTAACCCGTATGGATTTTTTAAAAAATGTTAGGAGGTCCTTGATAACAGATTATAAAAATAAAATCATGTTATGCAATAAACTAAAAAATGACATTAATGATTTAGACATCCGTCATGAAGATGCTATATCATTTATTGAGTTTCTTGCAGCTTTACAGCTTGAGCATGGATTTGACATGTATGCTAATCAAAAAGACCGTCTGATTCTTGATAGCGTAAAAAATATTGAGGCAGTAGGATTAAAAGAATTCTTAGGCGGTATCACTCGTATTTCTAGCTCTCCATATAGTTATGGATTCCTCAGTATCCATCCATATCAATATTTGAAGCCCTTATTTTCTAAAATTAACGACGAAAAGTCGCTTCTTAGTTTTTGCAAACGGTACGCAGATTGGCTTCTTGAAGAATATGGAGAAAATTACGGCTACGAGGAAGAAATATATAGAAAGGAAGGTTTACTTGCAGATTATAGTATTAATGAAGATGATGTTTACTTTCACTATATAATTGATTGTAAATATGATGCATATAATCAGACCTACGATGATGCAATGAGCCTTTTAGAATATGCTTCGGATAAATTAGAAACATATTTGATGAGGGAACTAATTTACAAATGGCAAGCAAATTATAAAAAGGAGGTTCATTAGAATGAAATACATATTTAATAGCGCAGACCTTATGCCACAGCTTTCTCAGATATTAACAAATTTAACAGTTAATGAGATTGTAGACCTGATTCGGTACGCAATTACAGAAGATGACCTCATACGCGATATAACAGAAGCCTATTTGATGGGAAAAAGTCCCAAAGACATTAACCCCAAACAGACGTCTCGAGAGGTTATGTTATTACTGATTACGGCATTTAGGTATAAGAATTCATGTTTTAACGCAAATTTAAAAACTCCGCAGGAAATTCCTGCCGCTACACTTGCTACAGCTTTAAGCAAGACCGGATACTTTGCACGCATTAGGACTGATAACGAATCAGAGCCCGCCTTATATGTCTATAATGACAGTGGTCTCCATGCAGGTACCTATCGCTATTGTGACAGCCGTGATGACACAGGAGAATTTCACAATATCGTTAGACGATGGAACTATACAGCGTCTTTCAGGTACCGGCGTGAAGTATTTTTATACCTTGCAGGTGAGGCTCCGACTTTATATGAAACGCAGGATGATGAATGGGTTCCTGTAGAAAACGGAGCTTTCAATGTGCGAACACAAGAATTCATCTCCAATATGGATGATGCGTACAGGGAAAAATTTGTATTCCTTAAGAAAAACCATAGAGCATATAATCCAAATGCCTGTGTATCCCCTATCATTACAGACCCGGATACCGGTGACACCTATGATATAGATACTGTGATTGAGTCATATTTTGGCAAAGGCTCACCTATGACCCAGCTTTTGTGGGAGCTTTTTTACAGCCTCGTCAGATATAAAAAGAATTATCGTGTCGCGCACTTCTTCTGTAACGTTGACAATGGTACGAATGCGGGCAGCAACGGAAAGAGTACCCTGCTTAGTCTGATGCGTGGACTTATCGGGTCAGGTAACTACTGCTCGATAAAGCCTACAGACATGGGCAAGGATTTTGCTCTTGGCAATCTTCCTGATACCACTGCAAACCTTGTGGATGAGATAAGCGTCACAGAGCCTATCGACAGTATTGATATCTTAAAGACGCTTGCGACCAGGGATGCCAGTGTCACTACACAGCGTAAGTTCCACGACCCAAGAACCGGACGGTGGGACGGAAATATGGTTTTCTGCTGTAATGGATTCCCAAAGATTACCGAAAAAACAGGAGCAGCAGAAAGAAGATTCTACTTCTGGAATTTTATCAAGCGGTTTACCGGAGCTTCCGATAAGAATTTTATTCAGGATGTACTTGTAAAGGACGAGTGTGTACTTGAGTACGTACTGTATAAGATTTTACATATGGGGGATATCAAGAAGCTGTCACGTCCACAGGAAATCGATGACACGTTAGACCAGTATCGTAAAGCTACTTACAATACGGTACATGAGTTCATGAACGAAATGGCTCTTCCTGATTCAGCCGGAAACATCAAACTGGTGTGGACGATGCAGCCGTTTCGATGGTTATTTGAGCTTTATCAGGCATGGTTACTTAAGGACTTGGGACAGCATAATAAATTGACGAAAAAGAAATTCTGTCAGGATATTATGGCATGGTGCGCTCTTCATCCTGATGACTGGGAGCTGCGTTCGGGCGCTGTACATAGACCAAAAGGTGCTATGGAGCAGAATGAGCCATTAATCGGTGAATACGGCGTAACATCATGGTATGGTAATGTACAGACACAGTTCGACAGCAACAACCAGCCGGTTGGAACCACCTATCACCCAGTTCTTAAAGACACATACGACAACGCATTAATGCGTAAATAGGTTTTTTATAGCCACTGCCACCATAAGGTGGCAGTGGTAATTCGTAAGATTTACAGAAATTGGGGAATTGGAATTTTTAGAGAATCTATTTTCACGATATGATAAAAAAATCATGAAATGGATTTGACGAAAAAACAAATTTCCCAATTTTTTTTCTGTAAATGTCAAATGTGCTGGAACTACTGACTAACTGGCAAATATAATACAAGTAATTTACTCTGAGCATCCACCTTTGGCGTGGGTGCTCTTTGTTTCATGAGGATATTATCGTCTCATGTCTAATCATTCAGGATACATATGATACTGAATTGAAAATTGTCGTACTGTGTGATAAAATGACAGCCATGGAACCCACGACAGGGGGTGGCATCCTCCCGAGCCAATGGACCGGTTTACCGGAATACATAGGAAGGGAGGTGGCGCTGATGACAGCTTATGAGATTCTTTCGATTTTCATTGAGATATTAGCTCTGCTGATGTCCTTTGGCAGCTTAGTTATTGCGTTGCTTGCCTTTCTCGACAAGAGAAACAAGCGAAAATAAAAATGCCTACTCTGTCGCAACCAGAGTAGGCGTCTCTATTTAGAGAAACAAGCTAACTCGGGAAACTCCACCTTTTGGAGTGGGGCTCCTAAGAGGCATCTGTTACAGCAGGTGCCTTTCTTTATGCTTAATATATCACAATAAGCGGATGATTTCAACTTCCTTTATTAGGAAATCGAATGGATACTGCTGTATAAAAAAACAAATGGTTTCGTGTACAATTTTCTTGCAGCCATTTTGGTTAAAAATATCGTGGAAAGGAGTAATTTGTCATGAAAAAACTGTATACGAAAAGAAGCCACCTTTTTTTATACAGTTTTGTTTTGGGATATATATAAATATTTCACTATGTTACAAGATACACCCCATTATCCTATCAGCAACAGAGCACATACCGCAGCGTATCCTCTGTTGCTGTTCTTTTTTCACCATCGCTACCCTGTGATTCTTGGAATTAGAAAATATAAACTTTATAGGAAGGGTAGAAGCCAAGCAAACAGAAGTGTATCATTTTATCTGCTTTTGGCTAGGTAAGATAGGTTAATTAGTCAGAAAATATTTGCACTGATGGAACAGCGTGGGATGACTCAGAAAAAATTTCTAAACAGACTGAAATATCGCAAAGTACGATAAGTGATAAGAAAAGGAAAAAGACAAATCCATCAGCAGATAAAATATTAAAAATATGTGAGGTACGCAGATGGAAATATGCTTCGGATAAAGTGTGAAGAGGTAGAGGCTGCTCTGAGGACAACAGAGCAGTCACTGGCAAAGTTACATAAATTATTGGATAATAAGTCGATAGAGTATGTTGAAATGGGTCTATCCGGGGAGATGCAGGCATATTGCGATATATGGTTAAGGGGATGTTCGGAACGATTGTGCAGGGGATTTGAAGAAAGGGTATAATTGGGCTACGGCGGAGATGATGGCTAGGGAGTTTTTTTGATATGAGAGTTAGTGACAATGGAGGGGGAAAATGCTTTTGAAATGCGATAGAAATATAGATGTAATCATGGTAAAATATATATACGAAGATAAAAATACAATGTGAGTTGAAATGATACGCATAATTTGGTAGGTAATGCAGTTCAGATATGCTGGATGAGTATTATTTTTGTTAGTCTTAAAGTTATGTTTGATAATTAAGTAAACGAGGAGGTTACATAATAAAGATAATGATAGGAGATTTAATAAAAGGTTTCAAAAATAGGTTGGATGATAATATATCTAAGTCAATAAAAGAAAACGATAAAAAATTGAGTGAGATTTCATTAAATATAGAATTGATTGAAGAAATTACAAATCATATTGATAATGATACTCAAATTATTTTAAAGGAAATAATACATGATTTGATTTCAGGTCTATATTCTGGATTACAAGCATTATATAGAAACGCATATATTAGTCTAAGAAGTGGAATAGAATTATCTTTGACATATGTTTATTTCTTAGATCATAATTATGAATATCTATTTTGGAAGCAAGATAAGTATGATGTTAAGTGGTCTGTGTTAGAAAATGAGGAAAAGGGAGTCCTAAACGAGAAATATCTTGCTCTATTTTGTGACGACAAATTTGAAAAGTTATTTAGTCTATGTAGAAAAATTTATCGGGATTGTTCCCAGTTTGTACATGGAAAGTATGAATACATGTATACGGTAAAACATCAAGTAATTGACTATGATAAAGATACATTGATAGAATTTCTAAATATGTTTTATGACCTTACTAATATTATTATTGCATTGTTGCTTATAAGACATAGTAACTTGAATCTAGGTATTGACGAAACATATAAAGGTATAATAGAAAAGAATTTGAAAAAATTACAATTAACTAATACATTGGAGAAGGTAAAGGAGTACTGGAAATAATGATAAGTTTCACCTTAAGAACAGAAGATTTGTCAATAGAAGAAATTGGTAAATTTTATGTTGATACAAAACATGATAGAGAAAATGTCGAATTTTTAAAAAGTAATGCTACTGGACTTTTGATAGGAAGCAGAGGAACAGGGAAGACTATGCTGCTTAAAGTTGCAGAAAAAGAGTTGTTAGAGAAATTTGAGAATGATAGAAAACTTCCTGTTTTTGTCAGTTTTTCGTCGGCTGCATTGGTGAATAATGAAGCGGAAAAATTTAAAAAGTGGATGTTATCAAAGATTCTATTTGCACTTCAGGGACAATTGAAAGAATTAGGTCTGTTAAAAACAAAAAATATTTTCTCATTATTATTGGGAAAAGACAGTGAAGAAACAGATGAGTTAGCTATTAGAATAAATCAATTGATCGAAAAATTAGAAAAGTCATGGAAAAAAGGTATAACAAATGAAGAACCGGTGACGCCTTTTGTAGAGGATATTGATTATTTTAAAGAATTGTTACATTCAATTTGTTCTGAATTGAATATAAAAAGTATAGTTTTTTTATTTGATGAGGCATGCCATAATTTTTTGCCTAAACAACAGAGGGAATTTTTTACATTATTTAGAGATTTAAGAGATTCTAAAATTTGTTGTAAGGCTGCAGTATATCCAGGAATAACATCATATGGAACATTTGAAGTTTTTCATGATTCTATTGTGAAAAGGGTTGAAAAGGATATTTTAGCAGAAGACTATGTGGAAAAAATGAGGGATATTATTGAGCGGCAGATAGATAGCAGAACATATAATATTTTGATTCAAAAAGGAGAATTGCTTGATTCACTAATTTATGCTGCGACAGGAAACCCTCGTGTATTGTTAAAAAGTGTTTATGAAGCGAGTGAAAAATTAACATCCTTAAAGAAAGTGAATGTTAATTCAACACTTAAGGATTTTTATAGAACCCAAATGTGGAATGAATATACAAAATTAGGAGAAAAATTTGAGGCTTATAAAGAAATAGTTGATTGGGGAAGAACATTTATAGAGGATAAAGTTTTGGTAGAGACTCAAAATAAGAATACTCGTTCTGAAAATGAAGAAGATTATGACAAACAAACAATATATTTTATAATACATAAAGATGCACCGGAGTTGGTTAAGAAAGCAATTAGTATTTTAGAATATGCTGGAATTGTAATTTTGCATACAGAAGGATATAAGATTAGAGGGAATATTTATAATAGATATCAGATAAACATGGGGATTGTTGCAGCAAGTACATCTGAAACAGACTTGTCCACTTATATAAATAAATTACGAAAAGGGTTGTCAATAAAAGTAGTTACTGAATATGGTGCAAATTCTTTAGCATTTAAAGAATTGGAACAAATAAAGAATAATATTAATTTTGATGATGGAGGGATTGATTTACAAACACTGTTAAACAAATCTATAGATATTTTGGATATATATGAATATCAGAAGACTGAAATCAAAAAAAAGGGATTTTGTAAATTAATTGATATTTTAAATGCATCGGAGATAGATTTGCAAAGTGCCTATTTAATTGGACCGGTTAGAGCAAGAAATATTTACAATTTATCTATGAATGCTGTATTGGAATATATAATTGGATAGGAGTAAAGATGGCTCTATTTTGGATCTGATAATTTTGACTGGCACAAATACAGGAGAGTTTTTTGAAGAATATAGATAATAAATCTATTAAAAATCAGAGAGAAACAGGTAGTTCAAGTTTTTCGCCAAAGAGTTCGAATAATTACCATATCACAGGGCACACCTCATTATCCTGTAAAAGGCAAAAATAATTATCCTATCAGCAACAGAGATCAGTACTGCAGCGTACCTCTGTTGCTGTTCTTTTTCACCATCGCTGCCCCGTTCACATAGGGATTCGGACTTGTATAAAACAGAGCGTAAACAGCAACGTGATATCGGCAATGGCAATACCACTGCGAGAGTTTGCTGCGAAACTACAAGGGCATGGGTAACACTGCGAAACGTTGATATTTCCTGGTGTTGCAGGGTGTGTGGGATGCTTTGGATGATGCTGCGAAAGTGACATTGCGATAGTGCTGCTGTGTAAGATGATACTGTTATATGGGACGCGATAGAAGTTGGGTTGTCAGGATTACCACTGCGGAATGTGCTGTGGAATTGCGCTGCAGTGCCGGAGGGTTTTGCAGTGCCGGAGGGTTTGGCTGTGTGGTTTTGCTGTGGGATGTGAGGATAGTGAGGATACTGGATTTTGCCCTTTGAGGATAATGTGGTGTGCCCCGGAACATAGTATATTTTCAATATGCCGTTTTTGGGAAAAGCGGCAACTGCCCGCAAACCCAGTAAAATCAAGGGTTACAGCGATTTTATGATTTTTCCCAAAAATAAAAAAATTTCCCCAAATCTTGTTTTTGGGGATTTTTTTATGTTTTTGGGAACATTTTTGGGAAATCGGCGGGGGCGGTGTCTCCCTTCCCAAACGGGGAGGAATGGCGAAAATAAATATTCATTTACAGAAATTGGGAAATTGGTTTTTTACTCAAATCTATTTCCTGATTTTTTTTAATAGCATAAAAATAGATTTTCTAAAAATCCTAATTTCCCAATACTTCGTCTTTTTTCTCTTCCAGCATTTTTATATATTTTCTAACTGTACCTCTGTTTAGTCCGGTTATCCGTGCAAGCTCCGACTGGTTGATTTTGTGCTTCTCGTAAAGTGGATAACTTTTCATGAAACGCTGGGGGATATCGGCAACGGTCGTGTGGGGACGTCCGATGACTTTCCCCTTGGCGGCGGCATTTCGCATTCCTGAGGTGACACGTTCGGAAATCATGTTGCGTTCCAGTTCGGCAAATACGCCCATCATCTTGACCATGCCTTCAACCATCGGGTCTAAGGTATCCCCTGTACAGTCCACCTCAAAGGTGCCAAGGATGAGTTTTAAATGCTTCTCCTTGGCAATGTCGATAATCTCAATCAAGTCCTTTGTACTCCTCGTGATACGGCTTAGTTCTGTTGCGATAATCACGTCACCTTTCTCTGCCACAGACAGTAAGAGATTTAACTGCGCCCGGTTGCGCTTGGTACCGGATTCATATTCACAGAATATCTTCTCGGCACCTAATCCGCGTAAATCCCTTTCCTGTCTGTGGATATCCTGCCTTGTTTCATCGGTGGAGCATCGTGCATATCCGTAATTCATACGTTACTCCTTTGGCTCATGTTCCCTGTTAAGACGTGCCTGTTCTCTCAGGAAAGCAGGTTCGATTTCTTCTCTGTAACACTGTCCGTAACGGTAGTAAAAATCCATGAAGCTTAAGATTTCCTCTGTGAATACATCTGCATACAGTTTGGCATCCTTCTCATATGCAGCACTTAAATCAGCAAGACGGATAAAACATCTGTCCATGTCAGAGATGCTGCTTTCAGAATTATACAGATACGGATATGCTTTCTCTGCATCATGATTTCTCATATGGTCATGCAGTTCTTCCATGCGTCTTAAAAAGAAGTGCTTGAAGCTTCTCATTTTTGATGTGGCATAACTGTCGACCTGTGACATGATGAAGCGTTTCATAATCTCCGGGGTATAGTCATCATTGCGAAGGATGATGTTCTTATTTTCGTTCCATAACAAGACTGCACGCATGGCCACGCGATATCTGTCTGCTTTTTTTGTATTCCAGTTTATGGAATCAAGTGCTGTTAAAATAGAATTGTCTTTTTCCAGCATATTTTGGTCTCCTTTCCGTAAAAAATCTACTTTTTTCTATAGGTATATTATACCATAAAGCGCCTGATGAAGCACGCCGGGCCCCTGTTACAGGGGCTTTGCGGCATGCAAAATCTTCCCATATATGAGCAGATTTTTAACGCCAAAAATTTAATAAAAATTTAATAATTGGCAGGTCTTATTCTGTGATGACAGTAAAGGATTTTTCGACTTTGTCGTAGTAGTAGATGTTGTCGGATAAGATTTCCTCAGGGTCTACATTCGTCTCATTTACCTGCCGTACCATATGGATAAGTTCGGATGCTTCCATGGCACATGATGCAGGTACAATGATAGATTCATGGATGGAGGAAGGCAGGATATAGAAGCTGCCAAGAAATTCCCCGATTTTCTCCATGACCTGTGGAAGGAGCAGGGATGCTGCCCCAAAAAGCTTTGCCTTGTTTGTAACGATGTAAAGCGGCATGTCGTTTCCGTTATCGATTTTTAGTGTAAAACCATCGAAATCATATTCAGAAATATCCATCGGCGGAGCATTAAGGAACTGCGCAGTTGGAAGGAAGCTTTCCATCATCTCCCGCAGGGGGCACAGGATAGCAGGGCTTACTCTTGGTGTATTCAGCATGGCCTGTGTGTAAAGCGTTTCCTCATCGATACCCCACGTTTGAAGAAGCGTGTTTGTTACCGTGACAATACCTGAAAAATCCAACGCATCCTTCAGATGCAGTGCATAGACGATTGCCAAATCCTGTACCATGCGATGCGGGATATCCTGTAACATCTCGCGGTTTTTCTCTTCGTTTATCAGCTTTATAAAGAGCCGGTCTTTTGCATTGGCAAACGATGACAGGACGTTTTGCATTGGCGTAGTGTCATTTGTGCATGCTTCCTCATACGCATCAATGACCTTCTGAATAAGCTGTGCTTTTGATACGCCATCCTGATACAATCGATACATGCCATCTATGTATATGGTGGGTGCAAGTTTACTGCCCTCTTTTGCGATGACAAGTCCTGTACGGACATGCCCATTGTTTTTTCTCACATGATTGATACGAACGGTGCAGTCTGGCAGGACTGCCGCTACCTCTGATTTTAATGTACATGCAAATTCATAAATCTCATTCATCTCATTCATACTCGTTTTCTCCTTTATAGGCATTTTTGTGTAAATGTTATTTCTCAGGCATTGTATGCCTGGAAAAACCCATTTGGGGCTTGGGTGATTTCCATTTTACTTGTGGAGAGTCCGTAAAGGGCGGTGCAAAGCGCCGTGCATTTTACCCTTTACGGACTTTCCGGAAGTAAATACACTCCTCTTAAGCCTCAACATGGTCTTTATTTTTATCATTATTATTTTCTTTGTCCCACACATTTATAAAGAAGCTGAAGCAGGATTTATCAGCGCCGATGATTAAGTTTTCTAAAAAATAGACTCCCATCAGGTCTGAAAGCTGTTTCATCCGTTCTGCCACTATCATGTCAGGCTTTGACGGCGTGCAATCCCCGCTCGGATGGTTGTGTACAAGTATAAAACTTGAGGCATTGCACATCATAAGGCGTATCATAATCCCTCTTGCATCAACAATCGTCTCCTGTATATTGCCTCTGCCAATCTCGAAAAATGCAAGTGGCTTTGATTTCAGATTCAGTGCGATAAGGTACAAGACCTCCTGCGTTTCCTTGTGTATCTCAAACACATCTGTCATGACTTTTACTATATCCTGTGCATTACCAAAGTACTGTATTTCTGGGTATAGTTTTGCAGGTGATTTCACAACGCGTGGCACGCCTTCATCATCAAGCCTTAGTCGGGCATTCACTATTCGCATTTTTGGTTCCTCCTTAACTTGAAAAATGGCAGGAGTCTTATATAAGCTCCTGCCAACAATAAGATAGATACTCCATACGGAGTCGGGTGCATTCAGCGCAAAAGGGCACCCGCACCTTTCCTATGAGATGCTTTCGTCATCGAAATCACATTGCTCATAGTCGAGCTCGTACAATAACAGCCCATAATTTCTCGCAACATTCCATGCGATTTTGCGCAGTTCTTTTATCTTATCGATGTCACAGTCCTCAAGCTTTACCAGAAGACGGTTTTTTGGCTTCTCCAATGGATGCACGATCTGCCGTACGGGAACTGCCTGCATTTTTCGGATGACCGATAAGAGAGCGCACATGTTCTTTCGCTTGCTGGAACGCTTGGTCTCGAGGAACAGATGAATCACTGCAGCCTCCGTAAAAATCTGCGCCTGTTTAATCGTCAGATAGTCGTAACAGGCATTTAAACCGGGACCATATTTCCCCATGAAACTTTTCGTCTCAAAAGGCTCAAACATCGCCTCGGCAAAAAGGTGAATGGAAACCTCATCTTCATGGACCTCTTCCAGTGATATCGCGCCCAGTTTTTCTTTTTCAACGGGTTCCATCACCATTCTTTCTGCAGGGGTTCTTGGCTGGATGCGACAGCGGTTGCCGACAATCTCATCTACGACAAAATCATCCCTGTAATCCACACGGTATTCACATACTTCTTTTCTATCCGCCAGATGATAGAGCGGTTCTTTTAATACCTTCACCATCTCACTTTGCAAGCCCCTTGCACCGATGCCACGGTCTGAAATATGCTTAGCCATGTGCGCCGCAGCGTCCAGTGTCATGGATACCTGTACCCCCTCTTCTTTCTGCAGGAGATGATTTAACTCAAACACCGGGGAAATCTCGGACTTTAAGAGAATGTTCTCATAATCGCCTGCGGTAAGTTCATTCATCACTGTAAGGATGGGAAAGCGTCCAAGGAGCTGTTCACTTACCCCATAGGCGTGTAAATCGTCGGTGGTCACATTCCTTAAGATGTTGCTATCTGACAGGTCACTTTCCCTGTCCTCTGTAAAAAATCCAAGCCTTTTGGGTGCCATTCTTTCTTTGATTATCTCATCTAATCCGTCAAAGGCGCCAATCGCAATGAAAAGGATGTTGTCGGTAGATAACGTCATCCGTTTCTCTCCCTCGCCAAGGGATATTTCCGTACCTTCGATAAACTTGAGCAGATTCGCAACAGGAGAGAAGGTTCTGTCCTTTGTGCGCGGTTCAAACACCTTGTCAATCTCATCCAGAACAACGATGGCAAATTCATCGGCTTCCTCCAGCGTTTTATTTCTCTTTAGGGTTGCTTTGGCAATGTCATAGACGATGTCGGAAACCTGTTTGCCTTTCCAGCCAGCCCCTCTAAGCTCGCTGGCATCCTCAACGACCAGCGTCATGCCGAGGATATCTGCTGCGGCCTTGATGGCAGAAGTCTTTCCCATGCCGGATTTGCCGAGTACAAAGAGATTGTATTTTGGTCTGCTTATCTTCTTTCCGGTGCGAAGAAAGTACTGCCTTCTTTCGTTGTGCAGCCAGATACAGGTGGACAGGTCGTGCAGATACACGTCCTGCCCAATGATTTTCTTTTTCAGTTCCTGTTCCAGTAGAGCAGGAGTTAATTGTGTGTTGTCCATGATAACAGCCTCTCTTTAGTGAAACGGAAGTTCTTCGGACTGACCGTTTGCAGCTTCTCCCTGTTTCCGTGATTCTGTAAACTCCTGTCTTTCCACAACGATTTCTGTTGTGTAAACGGTCTTTCCGTCCTTATCCGTGTAACTGCCGGTTGCAATCCTGCCAGTTACAGCAACCTTGATTCCTTTGAAGAAGTAACTCTCTGCGAACTCAGCCGCCTTTCCAAATGCAACACAGCGCACATAGGCAACCTCATTTTTATCTTTGCTGTAACGATTAATCGCCAGTGTATAATGTGTAACTGCAACCTGTCCGTCTGTCTCCGGGTATTTCGTCTCCGGGTCACGTACCAGTCTTCCAATCAAATTCACGTTATTCATGCTTTATTCCTCACTTTCGTAATTATCATCGGGATCTTACTTACACTTACACACCCGCCCCTTTTTTCTCACGTTTTTTATAGTTAAAAGATAAGTGGGAAGCAGTCCCACTTTGCGAAGCTGGGCATAAGAGGGGGAGTGTCGGCTATGCCGACCGCAATGGAGCAAAGCGCAATTGCGTCACGACCCCTTATGCCCTTTTTCTTTTCGAGCAGTATCAGAGGCATTCATTATGCCGATATACTGCAAAGCCTGATTTATCAGGCTTTTTTCCGTGTTCACATCGAAAAGAAATATGCCCCTTTTTTGTGTTCAAAATGAACACTTCGTCACACCGCGCCCAAAGGCCTAGTATTTTGGCGGTGTGTGGCACTCACGTTTGTACAATTTGAAAGCATCCCATGACGCAGTTTGTACATTTGAAATCTTGCGGATTTTCTGTAAAAAAAAATACACCCCGTATGGAAAGTCCATATCGGGGTGTATGCTGTTATCGAATATAATAGACGTCGCCAGCCCATCCACTGTCGATGGTGTCCCATTCCGTACGTTTCGGGCGGTAACAGTCATGTGGCTTGCTATGCCTTGGTTGGGACAGTAATCCCATGTGATTCATTTTCGTGAAGCACTGTTTCACAAGATATACCTTCGTGTTCAGCTGATAGGCGATGTCTTCTGCTGTGATGAAAAAGATGTTATTTTTCTTGGACTCTTCCAGCACACGCACGCAGTAATCCAAGATTTTATCTGGATGTAGTTTCCTGCATTTGTGTAAATTCTTGTGTTGGATATCCATGCTCTGTATCGTTTCGATTTCATGCTCCAGTTTGTGTATCTTGCGTTTCAGGGACTGGATTTCGTTACGATTGGCAGGGTCCACATGACACAATTTGCGTTTGGCAACTCGTAAATCCCATTGTTTGGAGTCCAGCAATTCTTTCTTTTTCGGTTGCCGGACAATCGTATCTGCATGGTTTGTATCGTTGCAATCTGGTCTATAGTATGTGTTGTTATCTTCTCTAAACATAGTAATCAAATCCTTTCTCGTATCCTAGTTTTTAAGTATTTGTTTTTGCTCCCGTATGTTTGTATGTATGAAAAAAAAAAAAAGACCTCACGTGTGTCCGTGAGGTCTGCATAGAGTTTATAGTTTTTGTTATTGTTTCTTGTTTAAAATGCGGTGTGCAATATAGCACATGGCATCGATGAGAAGAATGACACCAAGAAAAGCAAGAATGGTATCACCTGTACTTGCGATTGCCATGATAATCAGCATGGTAATTGTTTGTGATACACCAACGATGATAAATGTATTATCTTTCATGATGATACCTTTTCTTTCTTCGTACAGAGTGTGTCTAATCCGTAGACATTGCCGTTCGTGTCTTCTACTACCCACTGTTCGACACCATCTTCGATATAGGCATAGGCATCTTTCGATGCCGTGGCTGTATGAAGTGCTAATTCATTGAATTCTGCGTCGAGATAGAGCGTATCACTTTTGCGAATTTGTTTGATTTCAGATTCTGTCATGAGCCTATAGCTTGTCTTCATCATATATTTTTTTCATTCCTTTCTATTCGTGTAGGTCTTCTTTGTACCAATATTTATCACCAAAAGATACGTGTTCCAGACACCAGTCGGTAACTGTTAAGTCTTTAAAATCTTCGTTTTCAAAGAGTTGTCTGCCGAGTGCGTAAGCCTTTTCCGGTGATGTTGCATTGATGTTGTAGTACATTCGACCATCTTTTAGATAATAGTGATGCTCGTCTTTTTGTAGTCCGTTGCATTCGATAGGTCCGATATCAGCAACGGTATTGGCAACGTAACCTTGCACCACAAAGGCAACTTCGTATGTTGGCATAGGTATTCCTCGCTTTTGGTTCATAGGTGTGGATGATGGACAATACTGTGTTGGATTTACCCCGCCTATCCGTGCTATTTCTGGATTAATGGTATAGACATTGGATGTACTCTGTTTGCGGATGGAAAGCCATTTGTTTTCTTCCAGATATTTTATCGCTTTGTTGAGGTCACTTCTGGTAAACACTAACGTTTTTTCTAGTGTTTCCATGCTAACGACTAAAGAGTTGTTGGCGTCCATATTTTTAATAATAAACATAAAAACTTCGAAAGCGGATGGATTTTCATGCGCTGACTCGGCAATGTCCATTAGATAATTTTTATTAAATCGTATATAGCTGCGATTTTTATCATTTGTTGTAAATTTTGTTTTTTTCTCCATGTGAATTTCCTTTCTATGTGTCATCTAATTGACACATATATGTAACATATTTGACGAGTTGCTCGTCATCTGTGACACATCATGTGTCATCATATTCTTTTTACGTGTTAATCATATCCATTGCATTTGCAATAATATTCGACATCTGGATGCCCGCAGACGTATAGATAGCCGTTTTCTTTTAACAGTTTTAATCCTGCATTGTAGCGTATATCGTTGGTATAATGGTCTTTTTCTGCCAATTGGTTGATGGCATTTACCCTGTTGTTATTGTTATTCATAGTCATCACCGTCTTCGATAAGTTCACCGCAGTCTGGACAGCATGGACAATGTTCGTCTTCGTCAAAAGACAGGTCAGTCATGCCCATTGTTTTTGACCAACGATAACCACAGGCTGGGCATTCGTAAGTATTGTTATCAATTTTGATTTTTCGTGCCATAGGTGTTCATCTTCTTTTTATTCATGATGTGCTATCCATTTTTGGATTTTGTTACTATGTGACGTATTGCCAACAATTTTCTTATAGATGTTCACAAAATCTGTGTTGCAAAAAGCGGTTGGTAAATCATTCTCTTCCAGATATGCATTAAATGTGTCGATTTCTTCGTCAGATAAGATGCTTGTTGTTGTATCTGGCATTTCAACAATGTCGCCACAAGATTGCAGTGTGTGAAATAATTTTTCATCTGAAATGATATATCGGAATGCTGTATCACAGTATGGACACGTGTGGATGATTGTGTGACGAATATGAATGATATTGGATTGTTTGTGTTTTTCAAATAATAAATGGTGACAACAGGAACATGCAAGCCATGATGTGTTCGATGGGTTTAAAATGGATGCTGGCATGATGAATGCTTTATTATATAATAGAAATTGGTGCATCATATCAATCCTTTCTGTGCAAATTTTCATATATTCAATCGCATGTGTGTATTTTTGTGTAAATTTATAAAAAAGAAACAGCCGTCAATCTCTTCTTACGCTAAGAGACTATGGCTGTTTCTTTTCTTGTAAACGCCATCTGCAATAAGGAACAACTGCTTGCAGAGGCAATCGATTATACGCATATTCACCCGGCGGCGTTTATCGCCGCCTGTTTTCTCATGTTTTTATAATTTTTTACTGTAAAAGCGAAACGTGCTGAAACAAAAAAAAAGTCCCGCCCCCATGTAGGGACGGGCTTATAGAAAGGGTTGAGATAATGGTTTATTTTTCTACTGTCTTGTGACAATGTTTGCATTCATCATAAGCTTTCTTGTCAACGACATAGACTGTCTTTGTTTCAGCGTCATGATGAATTTTAACTTCAACATCGTCTTCATAGTAGTTCTTGCATTTTGTGTCAGGATTTTCACGTTTAGTTAAGATTATGTGTACACCAACTTCTTCTTCAGTTTTGAACTGTGCACCGCAACCACAGCAGATGTAGCGTGGCTCTACAACAGTTTCATCATATGGGTCTTTCACGGTAATGGTTTCGTTGTGACCTTCTTCTTTATGATGAAGCCAATCATGGTCAGTCATTGGAATGTTCTTTGTGTAGCTATCACCACAGTCTGGACAAGTGAAAGTCTTGATACCTTCTTCTGTGCATGATGCTGGTTTAGTAACTACACCGTCGTCATAGTGATGACCAGTAGCTTTGATGCTTTCTGTGTAAGTATCGCCACAATCTTTACATGTGAATGTTTTGATACCTTCTTCTGTGCAAGTAGGCGCTTTTGTTACCACACCGTCATCATAGTGATGACCTGTTGGTGCGATTTCTTCTGTCTTTGTCTTATGACAGATAGTACATGTGTAAGTCTTCACACCTGCTTCTGTACAAGTAGGGTCTTTCGTTACGATACCGTTGTCATAGACATGAGCATCTGTTGTTGGAATGCTTTCGGTATACGTATCACCACATGTCTTACATGTAAATGTCTTTACACCTTCTTCGTAGCAAGTCGGCTCTTTGGTAACGACACCTTCGTCGTAAGAGTGACCAAGTGCTTTGATTTCTTCTGTGTAAGTGTTACCGCATGTTTTGCATGTGAATGTCTTTACACCTGCTTCGGTACAAGTAGGTTCTTTTGTAACAACACCTTCGTCGTATGCATGTCCAAGTGCATCGATATCTTCGGTATGTGTATCGCCACATACGGTACAAGTGTAAGTCTTTACACCTTTCTCTGTACATGTTGGCTCTTTTGTTACGATACCGTCATCGTAAGTGTGGTTACCAGTTGCAGGAATGACTTCTGTCTTTGTATCGCCACAAGTCTTACAGGTGAATGTCTTGACACCGTCTTTACCACAAGTAGCTGGTGTTGTGATAACGCCGTCATCATAAGCATGTCCTAATGCTTTGATTTCTTCTGTGTGTGTATCACCGCACACTTTACATGTGAAAGTCTTCACACCTGCTTCTTCGCAAGTAGGTTCTTTTGTAACAACTGATTCATAATCATGGATACCTGTTGGTGCGATTTCTTCTGTGTAAGTGTCACCACATGTTTTACATGTGAATGTTTTCACACCAGCGTCTACGCAAGTAGGCTCTTTTGTAATGACACCATCATCATAAGCATGCTGTCCTCCGGTCTCTACCCAGCGACCAGAAGCATCCACATAGTAGTTTCCTATCCACTTGCTTGTCGCCATTGCTCCGTTTGCTTCTACGTAGTAATTGCCTATCCATTGTCCGGCTGCCATAGCACCGCTTGTATTCATGTAGTACCAAGTATTACCGATTTT
>NZ_ATVU01000032.1:0-28084 GCF_000420885.1 Dorea sp. AGR2135
TCATAACGGTCATAGCCGAGATGATCATCCATTTCTTTTTCAAGCATATCTTGGAGTGTTCCAGATAACAGGTCTTTTAATGCCTCCTGAATGTCATCAGCAGACTGAATATCATACTCTTGAAACAATCCCTGAATGAGATTTCTCTTTCCTTCTGTCATTGGTTTTGGTTTGTAAACTTCTTTTTTTCTGTTTGCCATAATAAAAGGCCTCCTATGATTTTTATATTTTATCATAGAAGACCTTAATGTTGTTTATTTTACAGAGATTTTTTCACAGGCTCTTGTCAGCCGTTTTTCAAATGGAATTTATCTGCAATCGCTTTCTTTCTGCTTTCCAATTCCTTTTCTGTAATCTTCCATAATCCTAACGCAATGATCTGCTATCTTTTGCATTCCGAGTTCTTCAAAAAAGGCAATTTGTATTTTCATCAGTTCTTCACAAACAGTCAACTTCTGCTCATCCATATTGCTAATAGCAAGCCATGGGAACGCTTTATATTTCTTAGTGTCCCCAATGAGAAAATTGTACCCTATCAACTCATTTTCACGGAAAACGAAATAGAATTGTGGGCCTGAACCTGGAACTGACTTTTCCATAATTTGCTGCATTGTTTTCACGCCGCCGTATGCCGGAAAAAAACCTATTCGCTCAAGAGCATTTAATATGTCAATCCTTTTATCTGTGGGTATGTCTCTATAATTGATAATCTGTTCCATTTGCTCTACCCTCATTGAAGTTTAATTTGTCAGGATCTAATTATACAACTTTTCTGTTTAGCGGTCAAAGCGGAACTTCAACAGGCTTTCTATCAGTTGCCTGACGATATGCTCCTGCATGGTGTGCTGTATTCCAACATTCTACTCAAGCTGTATCTGAAATCGCTGAAACATGGTGGACGGCTTCAACTTGACGAGGACATTCCTTACACGGCGCAGATGATCGCCACCATTACCCGCCAGCAGATCGGCACTGTGGAGAGAGCCTTGCAGATCTTTTTGAAGCTGGGTCTTGTGGAGGCGCTGGACAGCGGCACATTCTACATGAGCAATATCGAACTTTTAATCGGCCAGTCCTCTACCGAGGCTGAGCGAAAGCGGGCTGCGAGGCTCCAAAATAAGGCCCTTTCTGCGCTCCGAACAAGTGGCGGACATTTGTCCGACATTCGTCCACCAGAGATAGAGTTAGAGAAAGAGATAGAGATAAATAGAGAGATAGAGAAGGGACACCCCGCCCCCGCCTATGGCCGTTACCAGAATGTTTTCCTGACGGACGGGGAACTGGCAGACTTACATGCCAGCTTTCCCACTGTATGGGGCTAGTACATCGAAAAGCTGTCCGAGTACATGGCTTCTACTGGCAAGCGTTATCAGAGCCATGCAGCGTCGCATGGAGCGTATCAAACGCCGAAAGGCACAGACCCGTTCGGAGAAAGGAGCACCATGAACAAAGAACCCCGTACTATGCAGGTGGCAGACGCCGTTACTGCGTCCAGAGCGCCGGAAAACACGCCGGAGATGGTAAAGAAAATCAGCAAGACAACCTACAAGGTTCATGTCCATTTCAGCAATACCAGCACAGAAACCATGAGCGATAAAATCAAGCGTATGCTCAAAAAGGAAATTCAGCAGATGCGACAGACTGATAAACGAAGCCGCCTTGTGCTAAACTGATGATGGTACGCACCAAAATTTTTGTCAAGGAGGATACGAAAATGCTTTACACAGAAAAAGAAAAACATGAAATTGAGCGAGTAAAGGAGGTCTTTGCGGAACATCTGCGGCAAAGCCCTGATTTTGAACTGCTCTGGTCGGACAAGGTAGGCTATGTCTGGCTGACGATTGGCGTCAATCCAGTCTATGTGGATACCGGTATCAGAATTGAATCAGCCGCCGATCTCTGCGGCAGGTGTTTGGATGATGTTGCTATGGATGTTTTATATATGACAGGCAACGATCATGCACTGGAAGCAGCCGATCCGCTGGAATTGGCCGAAATCAAGCGGCGATGGGAGCCATATATCAACCAGCTGCCAGACTATGCGTATCTATGCAAAGACCTGCTGAACGGAAAAATGTAATCTATCAAACGAGGTGTCAGGAGCCATACGGTGCTTCTGGCACCTTTTTTGTGAATTTGATTAAAAAGTCCTTGACAATTTGTCTCTGGTGAAATCTACAAGTATATTCTTCTTGGGGTACAGCTTCTTAATAGCGTCAAGCATATATTCGATATGTTCCCATGAAGCATAACCCGAAAAGATATTAGAGGAATAGAAATTCATCATATTTCTTACTCGTAATTCCAAATCAGACAATATCCTTTTTGTTTCACCAACATCTGGTGAGCGAAGTGACAGGAGATTTTGGGCACCTCCAATGTCTTGAAGCACATCGTTATGAAGCAGTCTTGAGAAATCTTCCCTCTCATTTGCAATATAGTTCGTTAATTCATAATACTTTGTCAACTCCTTGTAACGAGCCTCCATGTCGCCAAGATGAATGACAGCAAAAGCCTCAAATAAAAGCATTATAAGCTGAAAAAATACATTGACTTTTAGGGTTTCCATTTTTGTACTGCTTTTGGCTGATCTGGACTTAATCCTTCGAGCAGCCACCGAAGCTGTTGGTGTGATAGAAGACGGACCTCATCTCCATTCCGTGGCCACTTCAGGCGTCCATTTTCGAATCGCTTATACAAAAGTCAGAAACCATCTCCTTCATAATGAACTGCTTTGATCCTGTCTGCTTTTCTCCCGCAAAAAAGGAAAACTGCATTGCCATAAGGATCAAGTTTAAAGTTATACTGAATGATATCAAGCAATCCACTCAACTGCTTCCTCATATCGGTATACCCGGTACGGATATAAATATGATCAACATGCGAAATATCCCCTAACATTTCTGCACTACCTTTACAAACATCTGTAAAAAAGATTCTGTAACTGTCTCATACAATTCCACGGAAATATTTCCGTTTTTTAAAACGGCTACAGGTTTCTGGGAACCTATTGAGTATCATAATTAGAGTTTTTAGAGTTACTCCTAAAACTCTAATTATGATTTTAAGGGAAAACGGTTGGAATGTCTGTACACCTTTTTATTTGACGCTTACAAATTATGTTTTTAGTTAGCTATGATGAAAAGATTTTTTCGTATTTTTAAATAAGTAGAACAAAATCACACCAAAATAACTGATTTTTTATTGCTTTTTCCAACAATCTGACATATACTGCACTATATAAAGTAATGCAGAGTAAATTCATGAGCGTAAAGTGCCTACCGGATGGAGAGTTGCCGGAGGACGAAAAGAGAAATCTTGCGGTTCATGGATTGCTTCTCGCTGCAACAGAAGATAAACATGAATCCATTAATTATCTCCTATTGTGAGCGAAAAAGAAAAGGAGGTAATTTTTTATGGAGAAAAAAAAGAGTATGTTTCTTACATCAGCCAAAGAGCTGAAAACCACTTCTACCATGGCAGTCTGTGCAATGCTTGCTGCCCTGGCGTTGATCTTAAATTCAGTTGCTTCTATCAATATTGGTCCCTATGTGAAAATTGGATTTTCCGGTATTCCAAACCAGATTGCAGATTATCTGTTTGGTCCTATTACAGGATGTTTGTTTGCCGGTGTGCTTGATATTGTAAAGTTCTTTATCCGCCCGGATGGTCCATTTTTTTTCGGTTTCACATTTAATGCAATGCTTGCGGCATTTATTTATGGATGTTTCTACTACAAACATAAGCTCACCTTCCGCCGCGTGTTGATTGCAAAGTTGGTTGTCATTCTGGTTGTAAATGTTCTGTTAAATACCTTGTGGCTGGACATGCTCTACGGAAAAGGCTTCCTTGCAATCCTTCCAATGCGTACTGTAAAGAACTTAATCATGTGGCCAGTTGACTCCTTTATCTTCTTTACCGTCACAAGATTGATTGAGCAGACAGGAATTTTTAATCTTTTAAGAAAACCGGCTGCCAACTGATTACATATATTTGAAAATATAAAAATTTAGTAGTATCAAACGCCAGCTGAACATGTTATTTAGAGCGAGGATGCTTCTTGTCCGAAGAGCAAGAAAAGATGGATAAGAAAGCGTTATCAATTCTTACAAGGAGTAATATTCGATTGGAATAGAATTGATGACGATAGTTATTTAAAGAGATATCCATTGTTTTGATCATGGACGAATACATTAATGCGAATATGAAGAAACAGAGAGTTATCGTGTGACAGAAATGTTTATAAACAACAGGCAGATGCTGTTGGACAGATTGTTAACAGATTAGATAATAAAGGAATCGACGGATTCAAGTCTTTGAAATTAAGAAAATCGGGATTGTAGAGGTGAAAATTACATGAAGAAATTAGTATTGGTATCATTAAAAACGATTGCCTTTTTTGTTGGCTGGGCTATATGTGCTTCAATTTTACCTATACCCGATACAAAAAGTGCAGTAGTCTGGAGATTTTGGGCAGAATTGATTCCATTATTATCAGTTATTGGTTTTACAATTATTTTCTGGTTAATAGATAAAAGAAAGATACGATTACATATGATTGGAAAACCTGTTTATAATATCGTACTTGGGTGTATCACAGGAACCATTTGGTTAGGCGTATCTGTTGTGATATTATCTATAATAGGAGTCATACATATTGATGGCAGAAATCAAATATCTATGCTTTGGTTATGGTTATTTTCAGCTTTTATCAATACCGTTATGCAGGAAGTGTTAGTTCGTGGTTACCTGTATCAGATGATAAAAAATAATTACAATATAGTTGCCGCTGTTATTGTATCTACTGGATTATTTACATTTGCACATGGTGGTGCTTTTGAGGCAGGAATACTTCCTGTACTAAATGTTATAACAATGAGTCTTTTCGTGACAGCGGTATTGGAGTACACGGAATCTTTAATTGCTCCGATTGTAATCCATTTTTTATGGAATGGTGTTGGCGCAATTATTTTGGGTGGAGTATCGCTGGCAGAAGATTACCCGCATATGTTTAACATGGTAATTAGTGGAAACTCAATTTTGTCGGGTGGCAACTGTAAAATTGAAGGCAGCATAGTTGTACTGTTTGTAAATTTGATTTTAATGTTTGGATTTGTAATGGCAAAAAAGAAAAAGGATAAAAATCTATAAATCCAATTTTATTGACATAGGACCATCCAAAATCAAGGAAGAAGAAAACGCTTCAATTGTTTGTGCCACCTTGTAGTCAGATATTTTTTGTGGGGGATGTTCCAGTAGATTACAAAATGGAAGCTGTAGTGTTGCTGATAAGGTTCGAGAATATGATCAAAAGATTCTTGATACAGACAGAGACGAGCTTCGATGCTTCTTGCTTGCAGTGTATGGAATATATAGGATACAGTAATAAAAACTGTAAGGTTATATATGAATCCGCTATATAAGCTCTTTCGTTTATCTGGCAAACTAGACAGGCTTAAAAATCATATTCTACCTTCGAGGGGTATGTTTTTTCTCTAAAAAAGAGTACGATCAATATAAAAAAGGAGGTAGATAGATGGATCTTATCAAAATTGGAAAATACATTGCAGGTAAGAGAAAGTCATTGGCGATGACACAAAAGCAACTGGCAGAAAAAATAGGTATGAGTGATAAGTCTGTTTCTAAATGGGAAACTGGAGTTTCCCATAGTTAAAGATACCACACCAAATATGATGAACCCACGCTTATACACTACCAGCTATAATAAGCCGTAAGGACAGCAATTTGACACTGCTGTCCTTTCTTTATATAAAATTGCAGTACACAGAAAAAAGCTGTAAAATAATAAATATATTTGTCCTTGTAACAATTCTCGGACATTTGCCTGTTATACTATCTGCAAAAAGAAAAGGAAGTGACAATATGAAGCAGATTTTAATTGTCGAAGACGATAATCTTTTGAATAAAACGCTTACTTATAATTTGGAATTGGACGGTTACACAATAACTTCTGTTCTGAATGCAAGGACAGCCGCTGAATCATTAAAAACAAACATTTTTGATTTGGTATTGCTGGATATAAATTTACCAGACGGAAATGGTTATGACCTATGCCGTCTTATCAAGCCAGAGCATCCTGATACAGTAGTTATATTTCTAACTGCCAACGATCAGGAAAGCGATCAGATACGAGGATATGAAGCTGGTGCAGTGGATTATATCACGAAACCTTTTTCGATTAGTGCTTTGCAGCGAAAGATCAAAGCCATGTTCGCTATGTTGGAACATCACAAACCAGCTAAGGATATTTACGAGGATGGTAGCCTGTTTCTGGATTTTTCGGAACAATTTGCAAGTTTGAACGGGAAACCATTAGCGCTTTCTGCGATGGAATATAAAATGCTGAACCTATTTCTTAAAAATCCGAAGCAGGTACTTACCCGCCAACAACTTTTGGAAAGGCTGTGGGACATTGATGAAAAATATGTAGATGAACATACCCTTACTACTTCTATCAGCCGCATTCGCAGTAAGATTGAAGCGGATGGCGACACATATATCAAAACGGTTTACGGTATGGGGTATCAATGGACAGGAGGCGAAAAGAAATGAAACTGAATAACCTTTCTGCTAAGAAAATTTGTAGACTGATTAGTGCTGGCATGGTTTTCTCTATGCTGGTAATTACCGGTATTCTCGGCGGTATAATGCAGGATATACGAATTTTCATAGCAGGTGGAACATTGACACTCTGTGCATTTTTCTGGATTTGGCTATTGGTGCTGTCTTTTGGAAAACGCCTTTCTCATTTTACTTCTAATTTGTGCCGGACGCTGGACAACATGATTGATGGAAACGAGGAATTACAAAAGTCAAATGATAGTGAAACTCTTTTTGCCCGTATCAACCACCGCTTAATCCGGTTGTATGAGATTATGCAGGAAAATCGGCACAAGGTAGACATGGAACGACAGGAGCTTCAAATGCTGATTTCTGATATTTCGCATCAAGTCAAAACGCCTGTCAGCAATTTGCAAATGGTAACGGACACACTTTTAACAAAGCCTGTTTCAGAAGAAGAACGGATGGACTTTTTGCAAGGCATACGCAGTCAGACTGATAAACTGGATTTTCTGTTCCAAGCACTGGTTAAAACATCCCGGTTAGAAACCGGAGCAATACGATTAGAAAAGAAAGACAGCAGCTTATTCCATACGCTTGCACAAGCTATGAGCAGTATTGTATATGCCGCAGAGAAAAAAGAAATTGCTGTATCCGTGGATTGCCCGGAAAATTTGATAATCTCCCATGACAGCAAGTGGACAAGCGAAGCCCTTTTCAATCTGCTGGACAATGCAGTAAAATACACTCCGTCAGGTGGAAAGATTTCTGTATCAGTGGTTCAGTGGGAAATGTACGTAGAGGTCAAAGTGACCGACACCGGCAGGGGCATTTCAGAAAGCAATCAGGCTGCCATCTTTCGGCGCTTCTATCGTGAGGAAGAAGTACACGATCAACAGGGTGTGGGAATAGGTTTGTATTTGGCTCGTGAGATTGTAACAAGGCAAGGGGGCTATATCAAGGTCGTTTCAGAGCTGGGGCAAGGCTCAGAATTTTCTATTATGCTTCCTGTAAGGTAAGATACAGCCACTTTTTTTGAAATGTCCGAGCGTTGTAACATTTCATCTCGATTTTCGATAAAAATTTTTCCTACCTCGGACATTTGTGTAACATTTGTGGTTTACAATGACTTCATCAACAGGTAGAAAGCCTTGAAAGGAGCATTTGAATATGAGCATTTTACAAACAATCGACTTAAAGAAGTATTACGGCACAGAACCAAACATCACTCGTGCCCTTGATGGTGTAAATTTTACTGTGGAACAGGGAGAATTTGTTGCCGTAGTTGGAACTTCCGGCAGCGGCAAGTCTACGTTACTCCACATGATGGGAGGACTTGATACCCCCACTTCCGGCAGCGTGATTGTACGGGGGGAAGAACTTGCGAAAAAGAATGATGATGAATTGACAATTTTCCGCCGTCGTAACATAGGGTTTATTTTCCAAAACTACAATCTGGTTCCGATTTTGAATGTATATGAAAACATCGCCCTGCCTGTGGAATTGGATGGTGATACCGTAGATAAGAAATTTATGGACGAAGTTGTGTATATGCTGGCTTTAGAAGATAAGCTGGAAAATATGCCAAACAATCTTTCAGGCGGTCAACAGCAGCGTGTAGCGATTGCACGAGCTTTAATTACAAAGCCGGCGATTGTCCTTGCTGACGAACCGACTGGAAATCTCGACAGCAAGACCAGTGCAGATGTGTTAGGGCTTTTGAAACGTACCAGCGGAGAATTTAATCAGACCATTGTAATGATTACTCACAATAACGAGATTGCCCAGCTCGCAGACCGCATTGTGCGGATTGAGGATGGCAAAATTGTAGGTTAAAGGAGGTGGGAATTATGAATTATCCTTTTGAAAATGATACAGAGAGAATAGAGAAAAGGATTGCTGAAAAGAGTGTATTCTCTGAAAAGAATAGGACATTTCTAATCAGAGTTATCATCTTGATTGCGGCATTTCTGTTGAGCTTTTCTGGTATTCTTTTGTGCAATGCAACGCTTAGTACGCAGCAGATCGCCCATGTAAATAATACAACTGAAGCAGTAGGAACTGTTTTAGGAATTGTTATTGTACTTCTTTGTACGGCAGGGCTGGCTGTCAAAAATATTCTTTATGTATCTGTACTGCAACGAGTACATGAATTTGCACAATTACGGGCAATCGGCGCAACATACCAGCAAATTAAATCAGTGGTCAAGAAAGAACGTGACAAAATAGCAAAACCTTGCATTGTGTTGGGAACAGTCATCGGTTTTCTGGTAAACATAGTTTTACCACTTCATTTTTACTGGATACCAAGCATTGTATGTGCGGTAATCTCCGGCATATTTATTTGGATTATCACAGCTTTGGCTTTTCAAGCACCAGCGAAAATGGCTGCATCTACATCACCAATAGAAGCACAACATACACAGGCAACAAACTATTTTAGAAGTGTTGGGGCAAAGCGTAAACTTACGCCTATAAGAATCGGGTGGATGTATTGTAGAGCCAATAGAAAGAAAGCTGCCTATACATTTTTATCTCTCATTATGAGTGGGATTTTAATGTTCGGTGTTTTTTCAATATTGAATGCGATAAATCCCGAAAGACTTGCGTCACAACCTTACCAGGGAAATAGTGATGTATTTGTACTACTAAATTCAACGGCTGATGAAGAATCCACCTATGATTTAATGAAATCTACACCATTTACAGAAGAAAAAAAGCAAAAATTGTATAACATTTCAGGTGTAAAAGATGTTTATGAATTGTATATGCTGGACGGCATTCTGACAAATTCAGAGGGGGAAAAATTTGAACTGTCCATTGAAAATGCTGTAAATCCAGAAACATTTAAAAATGAAATTGTTGAGGGTATGCAACCAAGTCATGAATTACAGAATGGAGCAATTCCTGTTGCTATCAATAGACAGTCTCCTTATTATCAGAAACTGAATATGCAGCTTCAAGTTGGAGATTATCTGCCGTATATCATAGATACAGGATATGGTCAAAAAGAAGTGGAGTTAGTTGTAAGCGGATTTGTAGAAAACAGCGATACTGGGCTTGTTATTTATACAAGTGGTGAAAATATGAAATCACTGTCAGAAATGAATTGTACGCTTGCATGGTATATTTGTTTGGATGATAACGGAAAAGACGTAGCAACAGAGATAATCAAAGAAATTTTTATAGATGACGACAGAGTTGATGTGTCTGTTTTGGCTGATGATGTTATGGCATTGGAAGATTACTTCCATAATGCGAAAGTCATCATTACAGTTTTGGTGGTGCTTATTAGTCTGTTTTCATTTATAAATATGCTGAATACCAGCATTACAAATGCCATTGCCAGAAGACACGACTATGCACTACTGGAAGCTACAGGTATGACAAAATTGCAGTTGCGAAAAGTACAGCAGTCGGAAAGTTTCATCTATCTGGTTGGAAGTTTTATAGGAAGCTGCATTTTAGGCATACCAATCGGATTGCTGCTTTGTACCCAAATATCAAAAATTCCCGGACTTTCATACTTTGAATATCACTTCCCAGTTCTTTTTGTGCTTTTATACTTTGCTGCGGTTGTGATGGTCTATCATGTAGTATCAGTATATCAAAAGAAATCTTTGCAACAGCACTCAATTATAGAGCGCATTAGAACGATAGGCTAAGTTTTAATAATCCGTCAGCTCCACAATTACATTACTCTGCTGATACAGCCAGTCCGTAAATTCTTTCGGGCTGGCTGTTCCTGTTTTTACAGCCTTTTTTCTCTGCAAGGCTTCTTTCTTAAAGTCGGAAAAGGCAGCCTGTATTTTTTCCAGACGGTCAGCCGGAAAGCCTGCGGTATTTTTTACCCGGTTTATTTTGTTGCGCCAGTTCTGGCATTCATTTTTATAAAGCAGGTCATAGTTATTTTCTCTTGCCCTTTCGTCAAATTCCCGCTTGTTTTGAAGCGCCTGTGCTTTTCGGCACTTGTCGCTGCACAGTTCATACCGCTGGCTCTTTGCCAGAAAATATTTCCCACAGACCTTGCACTGCCGGAAGCAAAGCCCCCAGTCATTCAGCCGGTTCAGATAATAGGTAATCAACGGGTAGAGGGACGCATAGGCAGACACACATTCTTCTGTGCGCCGGTTGTCCGGAAACCAGAGGTCAAGTCGGGTATCTTCTGATGGTGCGCCTTTGAAATAAAGGCTGCCAGCTTGAAAATGTTTCGGTTTTCCTGTCTCCCTGTCAAAGCTCATGGATTCGTTTTGGAATACCCCGGTCAGTCTGCTCATTTTATCCATGAAGCGGTCACAGGCAGTGTTACGGTCACGGGGTTCTCTGGCAAGCAGATAGCTGTTCCAGATACGGAACGCCACATACATTTTCAGAGGGTCATTGCTAAGATATTTTCCCCAGAGAAATTCGCTTGCCGCCTGTTCCAGCTCCGGCTGTTTCCATCGGTTGGAGTGGAGGGCTTGCCGCAGCGGAGAAAGCCCGTATAAGTTCCAGTCTCTGTCCGTGTCACGCTCAAAGTTTATCAAAAAAGTTCCCAGCGGGCGTGTCATATCACAAAGCACCTCTGCGTTTTGGCTCCCGTTCAGCCGGAAGCGGATCTGCTGTTCTTCCCCAATCAAAATCCGCTCTTTCATTTTCTTCCTGTCCAGCGTCAGGACAAACAAAATCCTCTCAAAACATGGCTCATGCCGTATAAACTGATTCTCCATCCCTATCCCCTGCCTTTGTCTATGGTAATTATATAATTTAGTTATATCCGTTACACTCATGGTATCGCAGAAGCATTGTTTTGTCAAGGATAGTCCGCTATGATGATTGCAGTTGGTAATTTCGTGCCACACAGTACCTTGACAAGTGAATGACCGTCCAAAAGGGATATGACCGGCAGGAGAAGTGACGCATCCGGCGCACCAATGCAGGGAAACACCGCAGGAATGGGGCAGGAAAACGGATTTTGGGGAGAACGGCAACAGGAAGCATTTTAACCTATTTGATTTATGGGAGGAACAGAATGAACGATAAAAAGAGATTGAACAGCTATGAGGATTTACCGCTGGTTCTGGATGTAGCGGACATTCAGCGGATTATGGGAATTTCAAGAGCGAGCGCCTATGAGCTAGTACACACACCCGGCTTTCCGGCGTTCCGCAGGGGTAGGCTTATCAAGGTCAGCAAAATTGCTTTCTTTGAATGGATGGCAAAAGGCTCCGAAACCGTACCGAGAAGCGACAAATAAGCGTGAGGTATCATTCCCTGACTGCAATACTGCCGCACTTTCCAAAGGAGCATACAGAGGGAAAAAAACTTAAAAATGATACCGAAACGCTACACCAAAACAGCCTATCTGTGTACATCAGGTAGAAATGGAGAAAGGAGCCGGTTATGGCAAGAATGAGCAACAAGCGGCGGCTGGAATGGTCTTTCTTCTTAAATGACCGCAGCCGTATCACTTACAACGAACTGTGCCGGAAATGCCAGCACGAATGTAAACAGAGCTTCCGGGCGGTTGTGGTTGACTGCCCGAAGTATCTTTCCAAGCGTTCCAAGAAAAAGGACAAAACTGCCGGAAACGGCAAAATCCCTTAGGAACTAAGGGCGCACTTCTATACATAGTCTAAAGACCATGTATCGTGCGTCCTGCGGAGCTTACCTCTGCCGCTGATAAAATCAGCAATCCGAGGTCTGCGTTCGCTTTGCTCCGACAAGGTGGCTACACCCCCTTGCGCCGCTAAAGCGGCTATCCCCTGTGTACCCGCCGCAAAGAGAAATCCGCTTTGCGGTTTTCCCTTTTCATCGGGTTTTATAGAAGCACTGACACACGGACTGTCTGCGGATGGTCTTTCTTTATCTTATCAGCAAAGGATGTGAGAACATGGAAAAATCTTTGGAACAGTTGAAGCAGGAATATGAAAAAACCACTGTCCTGCTGGAACGGGAAAAACGGAAAATGCAGCGTTTGAAAAACCGGCAGGCGTATCTGGAAAGCGGTTCCCGGAAACAGAGGACGCACCGGCTAATTACCCGTGGGGCAGCCGTTGAGAGCATTGCGCCACAGACAAAGGAGCTATCCGAAGCGGAATTTTATTCCCTCATGGAAAACATTTTGAATCTGCCGCAGGCGGAGCATTTCATCCGGTCTGCCACTGAGAACCACGCCCGTATTTCCGGGCAGGAGAAAGGCGGTGACTAAGGATAGCACTTTATCATTTTTCAATCGCACAGATAAAGCGTAGCGCCGGTCAGAGCGCCATTGCAAGCGCAGCCTACCGATCCGGGGAGCGTCTTTACAGCAGCTACTATGGAGAAGTCAGCGATTACACCAAAAAGGGCGGCGTGATTGCTTCGGAAATCATGCTGCCGCCCCATGCGCCGGAAATATATCTTGACCGGGCGACCCTCTGGAATGCTGTGGAGAGCTGCGAGAAACATCCAAAAGCACAGCTTGCCTATTCCTTTGATATTGCCATGCAGAATGAATTGACGCTGGAAGAAAACATGGAGCTGGCAAGGAAGTTCGTGCAGGAGCAGTTTGTGGCAAAAGGCATGATTGCCGATCTTGCTTTTCACAACCCGGAGAAAGAGGACGGCGGCATCCCTAACCCGCATTTCCATGTGATGACAACCATGCGCCCTTTGAACCCGGATGGCACATGGGGACAAAAACAGCGGCGGGAATATCTTCTTGATGAAGATGGAAACCGAATCCGGGATAAAAACGGCGATTATATGTTTAACGCTGTCCATACAACAGACTGGCATGAGCCGGAAACGCTGGAACACTGGCGGGAGCAGTGGGCGGCTGCCGTTAATACAAAATTTGAGGAAAAAGGGCTGGATGTGCGTATCGACCACCGTTCCTATGTGCGGCAGGGGCTTGACCTGATACCTACTGTCCACGAGGGAGCTAATGTCCGGCAGATGGAAGCAAAGGGCATCCGCACCGAGAAAGGGGAACTGAACCGCTGGATTAAAGCCACCAACCGGCTTATACAGGATGTGAGGAAGAAGATCAAAGCCCTGTTTGTCTGGATGGCAGAGGTAAAAGAAGAACTTTCCAAACCCCAGACACCGAGCCTTGCCGACCTGCTGATCGCTTATTACAACCAGCGCAACGCAGGGGCATGGAGCAATAAAGCCAGAACCGGAAACTTAAAGCAGTTTGCCGAAGCCGTCAATTATCTGACGGAAAACAAGCTGCTCACATTAGAGGATTTGCAGGAGCGTCTTTCCTCTGTCAGTGAAGAATTTGAAGCATTAAGCGGCTCCATGAAAAAGAAATCTGCCCGGATAAAGGAATTGCAGGAATTGATACGGGAGGGCGAGAATTACCAGCGGCTAAAACCTATTCATACGGAATTGAACAATATCAAGTTTAAGAAACAGAGGGAGAAATTTGAAACATCCCACGATGCGGAGTTACGGCTGTTTTATGCCGCCCGCCGTATTCTGAAAGAAAAACTGGACGGAAAACCCATTGCCCTGAAAGCATGGAAACAGGAATACGCACAGTTAAAAACAGAGTATGCCGAACTGTCTCCGCAGCACAAGCCGCTCCGGGAGGAAGTCATACGGCTGCGGCAGGTGCAGAACGCCGTAGATACCGCACTGCGCCGGAGGGAGCAGCCACAGGAAGTACAGAGAAAGAAACACGAGATGGAATTATGATATAATCGGCAGCTTTACCGCTGCCGGCATTTTTATGGAGGGAGCATTTGAATGTATTTGAAGCGGTGAAACAGTCTGTTACCACCCGGCAGGCTGCTTCATTCTATGGAATCCGGGTGGGGAGAAACGGCATGGTCTGCTGTCCATTCCACAATGACCGCACGCCCAGCATGAAAGTGGACAGCCGCTTTTACTGCTTCGGCTGCGGGGCTTCCGGGGATGTGATCGACTTTTCCGCTTTGCTGCATGGATTGGGGAAACGGGAAGCTGCGGTCAGGCTTGCGGAGGACTTCGGCGTTTCCTATGAGAAATCCGGCAATGCGCCGCCAGATAGGAAGCGTCACAACAGGTCACAGCCCCGACAAAAATCAGCGGAGCAGAGATTTCAGGAAACGGAACGGTATTGTTTCCGGGTGCTATGCGATTATCTGCGCCTGTTGGAGCATTGGAAAACAGCATACGCCCCACAGCCGCAGGATGCCATCTGGCATCCTCTTTTTGTGGAAGCGTTGCAGAGGATAAGCTACACAGAATACCTTTTGGATATTTTGTTATACGGAGAAATAGAAGAAAAAGCGGCGTTGATCGCCGCACAGGGAAAGGAGGTGCTGCGGCTTGAACAGCGAATTTCAGAGATTGCCGCTGGAAACGCAGGAAGCGGTCAAAAAGACGATGGACACAATGGAACCGGCGCAGACACCAGCAGAAATCCGGGAGACATTAGAGGGGACGCAGAAAGGCGGCGTGAAGAACAGCATCCGAAACTGCCTGACGGTGTTCCAGCGTGACCCGCTGTTTCGTGGGGCGCTGCGCCTGAACCTTTTGACGGAGCAGATTGACATTGTGAAGCCGCTGGGCTGGGAGCGCACCAGTACCACGCTGACCGACATGGACATGAACTACCTGCTTTTGTATCTGGAAGAAAATTACGGGCTTACCAGCGAGAAAAAGGTGCAGAGCGCCATCAAGATTGTTGCCAATGAAAACCGCTACCATCCGGTCAGGGATTACCTGAACAGCCTGCAATGGGACGGCACAGAGCGCATCCGTTACGCCCTGCATCACTTTCTGGGAGCCGATACGGACGAATACACCTATGAAGCCTTGAAACTGTTCCTGATAGGAGCCATCCGGCGGGTATTCAGACCGGGGAGCAAGTTTGAGGTCATGCTCTGTCTGGTTGGTGGTCAGGGAGCCGGGAAATCTACCTTTTTCCGGCTGCTGGCAGGTAGGGACGAATGGTTTTCAGACGATTTGAAGAAGCTGGACGATGAAAATGTGTACCGCAAGCTGCAAGGGCATTGGATTATCGAGATGTCGGAGATGATTGCCACAGCCAACGCCAAGAGTATTGAGGAAATCAAGTCATTCTTAAGCCGCCAGAAAGAAACCTACAAAGTGCCGTATGAGACACACCCGGCAGACCGGCTGCGGCAATGTGTATTCGGAGGGACGACCAACCGGCAGGACTTTTTACCCCGTGACCGCACCGGCAACCGGCGCTTTCTCCCCGTGACGGTGTACCCGGAACGGGCGGAGGTTCACATACTGGACGATGAAGCGGCGGCGAGGGCGTATATCGAACAGATGTGGGCGGAAGCCATGACGATTTATCGCAGTGGGAAGTATAAGCTGTCATTCAGCATAGAAATGAACCGATACCTGAACGCCCATCAGCAGGACTTCATGCAGGAGGACACACAGGCTGGCATGATCTACGCCTATTTGGAGGACTACACCGGTGACAGGGTATGCTCCAAGCAGCTTTATGAGGAAGCGCTGGGGAACTTAAATTCCCCGGCAGACTGGGAGACACGGGCAATCTGCGAGATTATGAATACCGGCATTGCGGGCGGCATTATACAGGGCTGGGCAGCCTACAAAAGCCCGAAGCGGTATAAGAAATACGGTTCTCAAAAAGGCTGGGAGCGTGTCAACCAAGACCCGCCGGAGGGGGACGGTTTTCAGGAAATCACGGAAGAAGAAGCCCGGCAAATGGAACTACCATTCTGAAAAGCCACCGGTTAACAGTTTGGTTGACGCTTCGGTTGACAGCCGGTTGACGGGGAAAAGCCTGATATTTGGGGCATTTCTCTCCTTTGTCAACCATGTCAACCAAGAAATCAAAGAAAAAGTAAAAAGTAATAATAGAGCGCCTGTGGATTGTTTTCAAAGTCTTTTCTGCCGGTTGACACGGTTTGGTTGACATGAAGACAGTCTGCGGCTGTAAACCTGCCTGACATTCCCTTGTCGGGCATATTTCATTTATGGAGGTAACTGCCTATGGCAAAAAGCAAAAACGAGAGCAATAACAAAAACAGCGGCACCCTGCTTACCGAAAAAGACGGCACCCAGTATTTTGTCATGGGGAAAGTCCGTATCAAGGTATCGGAGCATTTCGCACAGGATGGGAAGCCGCTTGACAGTCTGCTGGAAGATGTGATCCAGCACGCTGCCGCCGCTTCCTGAAAAAATACGGAATAACGACTGTCAATCAGCCCACGCTTATGATATACTTGTACCAGCGAGTATTGTATAAGCGTGGGTTGTTTCTTTTAGAAGGAGGATTTTTAACCGTGAAACAACCATACAATACAACGATTTATAACACTGCACTATATTTGAGATTGAGCCGTGACGATGAATTACAGGGGGAAAGCGGCAGTATCCAGACCCAGCGCATGATGCTTAGGCAGTATGCCGCAGAGCATGGGCTGACCGTTGTAGACGAGTACATTGACGACGGATGGAGCGGGACAAATTTCGAGCGTCCAAGCTTCCAAAGGATGATTGATGACATCGAGGACGGGAAAATCAACTGCGTTGTCACAAAGGACTTATCCCGTCTGGGAAGAAACTATATCCTGACCGGTCAGTACACGGAAATCTATTTCCCCAGCAAGGGAGTACGCTACATTGCCATCAATGATAATGTGGACACCATCAACGGAGAAAGCGAGCTTGCCCCGTTCTTAAACATCCTGAATGAAATGCACGCCCGACAGACCAGCAAAAAGGTCAAGGCTGCCATGCACACAAGATTTGCCAATGGCGCACACTATGGAGCCTATGCACCGCTGGGCTATGTAAAAGACCCGGACAAAAAAGGTCATCTTCTGATCGACCCGGAAACACGCTGGATTGTAGAGAAGATTTTTGATCTTGCCGTACACGGGAGGGGAGCCGCCAGCATTACACGGATTCTGGTGGAGGAGAAAGTACCTACCCCCGGCTGGCTGAACTATGAAAGATACGGGACTTTCGCCAATATCTACGCCGGTGCGCCTCCAGAAAAAGCCTATGCGTGGACGATTGCACAGGTCAAGAGCATTTTGAAAGAGGAAACCTACATCGGTCACAGCGTTCACAACAAGCAAAGCAACATTTCATTCAAGAACAAGAAAAAGGTGCGGAAGCCGCAGGAAGAATGGTATCGTGTGGAAAATACCCACGAAGCCATCATTTCCGAAGAAGTGTTCCAAAAAGTTCAGGAGCTGATTGCAAGCAGACGCAGACGACAGAAGAATGGCACAACGCAGATATTTTCCGGGCTGGTAAAATGTGCGGACTGCGGATGGTCATTGGCTTATGGTGTAAACAGCCAGAACAAAAATCCCTATGCACACTACCATTGCAGTAAGTACGGACAGGGATTACGCCAGTGTTCCATGCACTATATCCGCTATGATGTGCTGTATGCCTATGTGCTTGCAAGACTGCAATACTGGTCTATGCTGGCACAGAAAGACGAGGACAAGCTGCTGAAACGGCTGCTCAATGCCAGCGACAGAGAAAGAAACTCTGCGAAGAAAAAGCAGGCTGCGGAGCTGAAAAAGGCGGAAAAGCGTAAAGCCGAGGTTGACGGGCTGTTTGCTAAAATGTATGAGGACTGGTCTGCCGGACGCATAACCGAGTATAACTTCAATATGCTGTCCGAGAAGTACCAGAACGAGCAAAGGGAGCTTGAAACAAAAATAAGGCAGCTTCACGAAACGATGGAAGCCGCCGTACAGACCGCAGCGGACGCTGAAAAGTGGATTGCCCTGATGAAACAGTATGTCAACCCTGTGGAGCTGACCGCCGAACTTCTGAACACTCTAATTGAAAAAATAACCGTCCACGAAGCTGTCAAGGGCGAGGACGGAAGCCGTGAGCAGGAAGTAGAAATCTACTACCGCTTCATCGGCAAAATCGACTGACCTTTCTTTTTTACCAAACAATATCTTTAATTAAGGGAAACGGGAATCTGTTTGCCGGATGTATCAGTATACTTAGAATTATGCGGAATATTAGGTATTAGTCTTAATGAGTTCTTGGCTGGTGAAGATATTGAAATAGATAATATTGAAAAAAATCAGAAGATACATTGATACAGATAACAAAGGACAGTGGCCGCAAACAACGATACTTAAAGAGAATCATTATAGTGCTTCTTATTGTAATGGGAATATCTATGGTTACTTTTGGATCCATCGTATGTAAGAAATTGAGACAACCACAAAACTATATTGAAGCAGTAGATTCGGATAGTATAGAAATGAAAATTGCTGAATTGTTATCAGGAATTGATGGAACAATGATGTTTCAATACAATTCAAGGGATACATTTAAAACGTTATCTATTTACTTGTCAGAATATCAGCTTGGACAATGAGTTTCACATAAAAAAGTTTTGGAACTTTCCTATGAAGATGTGAAATCTTCCACAAATGGATGGATTGTCATTACACCGGATTTTGATAATTTTACTGCAAAGCTCATTAGAGTATGGAACAGAGCAAGGATTAGCAGCACTGATTTATGGGGAAAAAGGGTTAAGTTCGTTGCCAATACAGGACATTGCAGGGGAGCATATAAATACAGATAATGAGTACATGTATTACTATTCGGTTGAATTTATAAAATAGCACTAATAAAAAGAAAAGGATGTCACGTAATCTGTTTTGATTCGGTGGCATCCTTTTTGGACATTTAGTTTTTATGACATTATAGATTTCATAACTTATTTCTTATTTTTCGGTATTCTCTTGGTGAATATCCTTTCAGCTTGTGAAAAAGCCGGCTGAAATAAAGCTGGTTATCATATCCGACAATCTTAGAAATCTCATTGATGGAATAAGTTGTTGTTTCAAGTAACATCTGAGCATTGTTGATACGGATTCCCACAATGAATTGCATTGGTGTAGAACCGGTATATTTTTTGAAATTTCGGATAAACCAGCTAACACTCATGCCTCGTGAGGCAGCATAATCATCAATATTGATATTTTGATTGTAGTTTTCACTGAAAAAGGTAACAGCATTATCCATCTCATGATCAAGATATTCATTTTTTAATATGTGCTCTCTTGTCAGTTCCCGGTGGAAACTAATCAGAAGATGACGTAGCAAAAGGACAAGCATTTCCTCATAATTATCTTGACAGCGTTGGAGCTCGATAATGATACGTTTGAAAATTTGTTCATATTCATTAGATGTACCCACTTGAAAGACACGTTCTTTATCCGGAAACCCATATTGACGTAAGATATTTTTCACACTGCTTCCTGTGAAGTGAATCCAGTATACTTCTGTCTTATCTTCTCCGTAATATTCATATTTCTGAAGTTCTTTCGGTCTGTACAGTACAATGTTGCCGGCTGGAACAATCGTTTCGTTATTTACATTATCAAAATGAAAATGCCCACAACCAGCAGTGATATAGATAATCTGATAATCCAGACGACCCCTTGGACGGTAGGTAGGAAGTTTGGGATGTCTGGAAAGACGGTAAGTACCACAGCTACCTACAATCAGCGGACGACTTTTGTCTTTGAAATCCATATGTGAGTGGTTCAAATAACCGGTGTTCAAATACATAGGACAGCACCTCTTTTCACACTTTTTATCATTGTATCATTTAGTGCATATTTTGTCTAATCCAATTCATAGACATATTTTGCGGATTAGGATAAGCTATATAGCATAACTAAGGAACGTAAACAAAAAAGTAAAGTATAAGGTTTGCTTTAGGGAAACAAAGAACAAAAAAGTATATGTATTGGAGGAGAGGTATTTATGATCGTACCACGTTATTATGAAAATCTAAGCGTACTGCACGAAAACACAATGCCAGCCAGAGCCTATTATATTCCGGCATCCAAAAGAATGGATAACTTGGTGGAACACAGAGAAGAATCAGATCGTATGCAGTTATTGAATGGAACTTGGAAATTCCAGTATTTTAACAGCATCTATGACATTCAGGATTCTTTCTTTGAGAAGAATTATGATACAGAAAATTTTGATGAGATTCAGGTTCCAAGTGTATGGCAGATGGCAGGATATGATACACACCAGTATACAAACATCCGGTATCCGTTTCCGTTTGATCCACCATATGTGCCACAGGATATTCCGTGTGGAGCTTATGTACATAATTTTGAGTACAGCAGAGATGGGAAAGCATCAAAAGCTTTTTTGAACTTTGAAGGAGTAGACAGCTGCTTTTATGTATGGATCAATGGCTCTTACATAGGATACAGCCAGGTTTCACATATGACCAGTGAGTTTGATGTTACCGATGTACTTCAGGATGGAACGAATACGGTGGCAGTGTTGGTAATGAAATGGTGTGATGGTTCCTATTTGGAAGATCAGGACAAATTCCGTATGAGTGGTATTTTCCGGGATGTGTACATTTTGAAACGCCCAAAACAGGCAATCAGTGATTATCATATTAAAACAAGAATTGAGGATATGCTTGCGAAAGTAGAAATTGAAATGAAATTCTACTCTCCCTTAAATGTAAAAATTTCGATTGAAGATAGAAACGGAGCAGTTGTAGCACTAGGAAGTATCGCTGAAGAAGGAACAGCTGTATTAGAAATTGCAAGTCCGGAACTTTGGAATACAGAAAATCCATATCTATATAAACTGATTCTTGAAACAGAGAATGAAGTAATTGTAGATCACATTGCATTAAGAAAGATAGAGATTAAAGACCAGGTCATTTACCTAAATGGACAGAAGATTAAATTCCGTGGTGTCAATCGACATGATTCCGATCCGGTTACTGGATTTACAATCAGTCTGGAACAGCTCACAACCGATCTTACGTTAATGAAGCAGCATAATTTTAATGCGATCCGTTCCAGCCACTATCCGAACGCACCATTTTTCTATGAAATGTGTGACAAGTATGGATTCATGGTAATAGATGAAGCAGATATTGAAGCTCATGGTCCATTTATGATCTACAGAAAAGAAGACACCGATTACAATCGGTTCAAACGATGGAATGAGAAGATTGCAGATGATCCGGTATGGGAAGAGGCAATCGTTGATCGCGTAAAACTCATGGTGGAACGTGACAAAAACCGTTTCTGTATTGTTATGTGGTCAATGGGAAATGAGAGTGCTTATGGCTGCAACTTTGAAAAAGCACTGGAATGGACAAAGAATTTTGATCCAGACCGCATCACACAATATGAGAGTGCAAGATACCGTAATTATGATGAAACATATGATTACAGCAATCTGGATGTGTACAGCCGGATGTATCCGGCGCTTTCCGAAATTCAGGAATATCTGGATAAAGATGGAAGCAAACCCTTCCTTTTGGTAGAGTACTGTCACAGTATGGGAAACGGACCTGGAGATTTTGAAGATTACTTCCAGATGATTCAGGATCATGATAAAATGTGCGGCGGTTTTGTCTGGGAATGGTGTGACCACGCGATTGCTCATGGAACTGCTGAGAATGGAAAGACTATATATGCTTATGGGGGCGACCATGGCGAAGAAATTCATGACGGCAACTTCTGTATGGATGGATTAGTATATCCGGACAGAACGGTACATACAGGACTTTTGGAATACAAGAATGTTTATCGCCCGGCAAGAGTTATTTCCTATAACAAAGAAAGCGGAGAACTAATGCTTCATAACTACATGGATTTTGATGACTTGAAAGATTATGTGAAGATTCGTTATGAGCTGACACAGGATGGTCTTGTGATCAGCAAAGGTAAACTTCCAGAAGTTTCAGCAGCACCACACAGTGAAGGAAAAATAAAACTTAAAATCAATGTGCCAGTGAATGGAAAATGTTATTTAAAACTTATTTACCATCTGAAAAAGGAATTGCCACTGTTGAATGAAGACCATATTCTTGGATTCGATGAAATTGAGGTAAGCAAAGACGGTGCAAAATGTAAACTTGCTGAGAAATGGCTACAAAAAACAGCAGTGGACTCTGAGTTGCAGGTAAATGAAAATGATACACAGATTCATATCAAGGGGCGTGAATTTGCTTATACCATAGACAAACGTACTGCACTCTTTACAGAGATGAAATTCGCAGGGCGGGAATACTTGAACCATCCGATGGAATTAAATATTTGGAGAGCTCCGACAGATAACGATATGTACATCAAGTCTGAATGGAAGAAAGCCCATTATGATAAAGCTTATACAAGAGCTTACACGACAGAGGTCGTGCAGGGAAAGCATGGTGTGAAAATTACAAGCCATGCATCCGTTGTGGCAGAGACAGTACAGAAGATTCTTGATGTGACGATCACATGGAAAATAGAAGCTGCTGGAAAGATTGATGCAGATATTGAAGTAACAAAAGATGATGAATTCCCGGACCTGCCAAGATTTGGTGTGAGGATGTTCCTGGATAAAAAACTTTCAGCTGCACGATACTTTGGAATGGGACCACAGGAAAGCTATTGTGACAAACATCAGGCTGCGAGCCACGGTTTGTACCAGGCAAATGTAGACGATTTGCATGAGGATTATATTTGCCCACAGGAAAATGGAAGCCATTATGATTGTGAATATGTAGAACTTAACAACAGTCGATATGGAATTGTGGTATCCGCGGAAAATGCCTTCTCATTCAATGCTTCTTATTATACGCAGGAAGAACTTGAGAAGAAAACGCATAATTATGAATTGACAGAATCAGATAGTGTAGTATTTTGCGTTGACTACGCATTAAATGGCATTGGTTCTAATAGTTGTGGTCCAGTTGTATTGGATCAGTACCGATTTGATGATGTATTATTCCGGCTCCAGTTTACGCTGATACCGTATGTAAAGGGATAATAAAGTTTCATGTAACTCGTAAACAAAGAAGGATAGTCTGATTGCAATGTAAAGTCCGGATATACAGAGCAATCAGACAAAAACAGAGAAAAAATTAAAATTAGACATCATACGGTTAGACATATTGAGATTCTAAGTGCGATGAAGATGAGGAGCAAAGAAATTCGATGGAAGAAAAAAAGTATTTGAAATGGTATAACAAAATTGGATATGGATCAGGCGATATTGCAGGCAATGTAGTCTATGCGTTCCTGACATCTTTTATGATGGTCTATCTGACGGACTCAGTAGGACTTGCTGCAGGTGTCGTAGGTACCCTGATTGCCGTATCAAAACTATTTGATGGTTTTACGGATATATTTTTTGGATCAATGATTGACAAAACACACAGTAAAATGGGAAAAGCGAAACCCTGGATGCTATATGGATATATTGGTTGTGCCATTACGCTGGTCGGCTGCTTTGCAGTACCGGTGAGTTTGGGAACAACGGCTAAATATGCATGGTTCTTTATCTCTTACACACTGTTAAATGGTGTGTTTTATACAGCAAACAATATTGCTTATTCAGCACTTACGTCACTGATTACAAAGAACAGCAAAGAGCGTGTGCAGATGGGATCTTACCGTTTTATTTTTGCGTTTTCAACAAGTCTTCTGATTCAGGCAATTACAGTTGGATTTGTAGATAAATGTGGTGGAGATGCTGCGGCATGGAGAACGGTTGCTATTATCTATGCAATCATTGGTCTTGTCGTAAATACGATTTCAGCACTTTCTGTTAAGGAACTTCCTGAGGAAGAACTTAACGAAGGAGAAGTAAAGGCTGATAATGAAAAGTACGGAATGGTACAGGCATTCAAGCTTCTTGTCAAAAACAAATATTACATGATGATTTGTGGAACATATATTTTACAGCAGTTATATGGTGCCATGATTGGAGCCGGCATTTATTACATGACATGGGTACTGAAAAATAAGAATTTGTTTGGACAATTTGCATGGGCAGTAAATATTCCACTGATCATTGCCCTGATTTTCACACCGACATTAGTTGGTAAGTGGAAAGGTATGTATAAACTGAACTTAAGAGGTTATGTCTTAGCAGTCATTGGTAGAGCACTTGTTGTTGTTGCAGGATATATGGGCAGTGTTCCGCTGATGATGGCATTTACAGCTCTTGCAGCCTTAGGTCAGGGACCATGGCAGGGAGATATGAATGCAGTTATCGCATCCTGCTCTGAATACACTTATCTTACACAGGGAAAGAGAATTGACGGAACGATGTACTCTTGTACTTCTCTTGGCGTAAAAATCGGTGGAGGTATTGGAACTGCTGTTGTTGGATGGCTGCTTGAGCTCAGTGGATATATCGGAACAAATGCAACTCAGCCGCAGTCTGCACTTGATATGATGCAGTTTATGTATCTTTGGCTTCCGTTAATCTTTGATGTATTGATTATGTTTGTACTTTCAAGAATGAATGTAGAAGATGCAAATAAAAAACTGAAAGCAGAAAAAGGAATTGCTGCAGATGAAATAACAGATGCATCAGACATAAATTAGAATTGACAGGAGAAAGCGTTGTCTGGTCGTTGCTCGATGAGACAGTGCTTTTTCTATATATAAGGTGATTGGGGTGGTATTATGGAAATTAAAAAAACGATCGAATTATTGAATGGGACTTTTTTCGATAATAAATTAACAGAATTATATGTTGATTTGAACCGGATTCCATATGAGAAGGAACGTTATCGGAAAGCAATCGACAGTTACAAGACATTTTTTGGTGAAGGTGAAATAGAAATATTCAGTGCACCTGGAAGAAGTGAAATAGGAGGAAACCATACGGACCATCAGCATGGGGAGGTACTTGCCGCATCCATTAACAATGATGCAATCGCAGTTGCAAGAAAACTGGATGAACCGATTGTAAAAGTGATGTCAGATGGATATAGTGGTATGATTATCGTTCAGCTGGATGAGCTGGCGAAAAAAACAGAAGAAGAAGGTACCACGAATGCACTCATCCGTGGTGTACTTGCCAAGATGAAAATGGATGGTCATGCAATTGGAGGATTTCAGGCATATGTGACCAGTGAGGTGTTGATTGGTGCAGGCCTTTCTTCCTCAGCTGCTTTTGAAACACTTATTGGAACGATTCTTTCCTATATGTACAATGGTGGTGAAGTTAATCCGATAGAAATTGCCAAGATTGGTCAGTATGCAGAAAATGTGTATTTCGGAAAACCATGTGGTTTAATGGATCAAATGGCATGTTCAGTAGGAAGTCTGATACATATTGATTTTGCAGATCCGGAAAATCCGATTGTGGAACAGTTGAAGTTTGATTTGAATACATATGGATATAGTTTATGTATTACAGATACGAAAGGCACTCACACAGATTTGACCCCAGACTATGCAGCAATTCCACAGGAAATGAAAAAGGCAGCGGAATGTTTGGGAAAAAACTTTTTAGGAGAGGTATCCAAGGAAGAGATTATCAATAATATCACACGGATACGTGACTGCGCTGGTGATCGTGCTGCACTCAGGGCATTACACTTTGTATGCGAAAATGAGCGTGTCAAAGAGGAAGTAGATGCACTAAAAAAGAATAATTTTCCACAATTTCTGACCAAAGTGAAAGAATCCGGAGATTCTTCTTTTAAATACCTTCAAAATGTATATACATGTCACGATGTGCAACATCAGAATGTGTCTATTGCATTGGCATTAAGTGACGTGATATTTGGAAAAAAAGGTGTGTGCAGAGTACATGGAGGAGGATTTGCAGGAACCATACAGGCATTTGTTCCCAATTATCTGGTGTCCAACTATCAAAAAGAGATGGATAAGATATTTGGAAATGGTTCCTGTGAAGTATTAAAAATTCGTAAGTATGGCGGCATAAAAGTTTTATAATCATAAAAACAAAGAAAAGGAGAAATGATCTATGAGTAGCATTTTAGTATTGGGCGGAGCAGGTTATATTGGTTCTCATACTGTATATGAGCTGATTGCGGCAGGAGAAAATGTTGTAGTTGTTGATAATCTTGAAACAGGTTTTCGTAAGGCTGTTCACCAAGATGCAAAATTTTATCAGGGAGATATCCGGGACAAGGCATTTATAGATTCTGTATTTGAAAAAGAGAAGATCGATGGAGTTATTCACTTCGCAGCCAATTCACAGGTTGGAGAGAGTATGGTAAATCCACTCAAATATTACAACAACAATCTGTGTGGAACAGAAGTATTACTAGAAAGTATGGTCGCACATGGCGTTGACAAGATTGTTTTTTCTTCGACAGCAGCCACATATGGAGAGCCGGAACGTATTCCTATACTTGAAACAGACCGCACAGTTCCAACAAACTGTTATGGTGAAACAAAGCTTTCCATGGAAAAGATGTTTAAATGGACAGCCAATGCCCATGATTTGCGTTTTGTATCCTTACGTTATTTCAATGCCTGTGGAGCACATCCAAATGGAAAAATAGGGGAAGCCCATAATCCGGAAACGCATCTGATTCCATTGATCTTGCAGGTGCCAAATGGAAAAAGAGAATATATTTCTATTTTTGGAAATGATTATGATACAAAAGATGGTACATGCGTAAGAGATTACATTCATGTGAATGACCTTGCACAGGCTCATATTCTTGCCATGGAATATTTAAGAAAAGGCAATGAAAGTAATATTTTTAATCTGGGTAATGGAGTAGGATTTACAGTAAAAGAAGTTGTGGAAACAGCTAGAAAAGTAACAGGACATCCGATTCCGGCAAAGGAAGAACCTAGACGAGCAGGAGATCCTTCAACACTGATTGCATCTAGTGAGAAGGCAAAAAAAATTCTTGGGTGGAAGCCTAAATTTGATGACCTGGAGACAATTATTACAACAGCTTGGGAATGGCATAGAAATCATCCGAATGGTTATGAAGTATAATATGAGTAGGGGGAAACGGTAAAATGATTGATCAGCTGATTTCTGAACTGGTGGCATATGGAATGCAAAACGGACTGATAGAGGATGAGGATAAAGTGTATGTGACAAATGGCTTATTGGAACTGTTTCAAAAACAGGATTATCAGGAGCCGAAAGCATCTGTAGAGCCGAGAAATTTACACTTTATTTTAGAGGACATGCTTGCATTTGCACTGTCAGAGGGAATCTTAGAGGACGATACAGTGACGATGAAGGATCTTTTCGATACAAAGATCATGGGGATTTTGACACCGGCTCCGTCTGTGGTAAGAAAAGCTTTTGAAGAAAAATATCAGGTATCCCCAAAGGCAGCAACTGAATTTTATTATCATTTCAGCCAGGCAACAAACTATATCCGCACAGATCGGATTATAAAGGATGAAAAGTGGGAGACGGATACAGAATTTGGCAAGATGGATATCACAATTAACTTGTCAAAACCAGAAAAAGATCCAAGGGATATTGCAAAAGATGGAACTGCAAAAAAATCTGGATACCCGGCGTGCCTGCTTTGCAGGGAAAACGAAGGGTATGCAGGTCACCTCTCACAACCAGCAAGACAAAACCACAGGATTATACCAATCACTCTGTGTGGAGAGCAGTATTATTTACAGTATTCACCATATGTGTATTACAATGAACATTGCATTATCTTTAATGAAAAGCATATTCCGATGGCAATTAACCGTATGACTTTTAATAAGCTCCTTGATTTTGTTAAGCAGTTTCCACATTATACGGCAGGTTCCAA
>NZ_ATVU01000033.1:0-25395 GCF_000420885.1 Dorea sp. AGR2135
CCGCATCAATTATCATAGAAGATTTAAATTTACAGAAAAAATTTCACACCGTCTAAGTTATAATCACTCGATAACTTACACACTTTTTGTTCTACATTTTATTTTATAGAATTATTTCTTATTGCTCTTTACTTCCTGAAGCTTCATAGCGCGAACCTTAAGCGGCAGTCCGAACAGATTGATAAATCCGTCAGCGTCGTGGTGGTCATAAAGGTCACCAGTTGTGAAGCTTGCAAGAGACTCATTGTAAAGTGAGTACGGTGAAGTTGTTCCGGCTTTGATGATGTTACCTTTGTAAAGTTTGAATTTCACTTCTCCTGTTACGTACTCCTGAGTTGACTCAACAAATGCCTGGATTGCCTCGCGAAGTGGTGTAAACCATTTTCCTTCATAAACAACCTGAGAAAGTTTATTTCCCATATCTTTCTTAACTTCTGTTGTAGCACGGTCAAGAACTAACTCCTCTAACTGCTGATGTGCCTCGTAAAGGATTGTTCCGCCAGGTGTCTCATATACACCACGGGATTTCATACCTACAACACGGTTCTCTACGATGTCGCAGATACCGATTCCGTGCTTAGCACCGAGCTCATTAAGCTTCATGATAATCTCAGACACCTTCATCTGCTGTCCGTTTATACTTGTTGGTACACCTTTTTCAAATGTCATGGTTACATATTCACCTGCATCTGGAGCTTTTTCTGGTGTAACACCAAGTACGAGCAGATGCTCATAGTTTGGCTCGCAGGAAGGATCCTCAAGCTCAAGACCTTCATGGCTGATGTGCCATAAGTTACGGTCACGGCTGTAGCTGTGGCTGGCATCAAATGGAAGGTCGATACCATGTGCTTTACAGTAAGCAATCTCATCCTCACGGGATTCCATCTTCCAGAGATCTGTCATTCTCCAAGGAGCAATGATCTTGATGTCTGGAGCAAGTGCTGTGATACCAAGCTCGAAACGAATCTGGTCATTTCCTTTACCAGTAGCACCGTGGCAGATTGCTACAGCACCTTCTTTTCTTGCAATTTCAACTAATTTCTTAGCAATTGCCGGACGAGCCATAGCTGTTCCGAGTAAATATTTATTCTCATATACTGCATGAGCCTTTACACAAGGCATGATGTAGTTGTCGCAGAAATCATCAATGATATCCTCGATGTATAATTTGGAAGCACCAGCCATCTTTGCTCTTTCTTCCAGACCATCTAACTCCTCGCCCTGTCCACAGTTAATGCAGCAGCAGATTACATCATAGCCAAATGTCTCTTTTAACCACGGAATAACAGCAGTTGTGTCCAGTCCGCCTGAATATGCTAATACGACTTTTTCTTTCATTTTCGAAATCCTCCTAATGTATCATTTACTTTCTATTCTAATAAGAAAATATCTTATTTGCAATCGCAAATCATACTATACACCTAAATTCATAAATATGCAAGAAAAAAATGGAAAAATCTTTTTAATATGCAAAATATGCATTGGAAATGTATAAAAACAGAGAGTTGTATAAATGAAGAAACAGGAAGAAAATAGTAAATACAAGAAAAATAAAGAAAATACAGAAAAAATATAAACACTAACCCTATTAATATGATATGTAATATGTATAAATATTAACAATAAATATAAGGGATTTAATGCATTTATCAATTGGACGTGTCGAAAAAAAGAAACTAAAATAGAAGTTGTAATCTAAAGACGAGAGTTATGTTATTGGAGGAGGAAAAAATATGAATTTAACAGGCTCAAAGAAAACACTTGCGTTGGCAGGTGTGATATGCGGACTTGTAGCAGCATGTCTTGCATATTTTGGTAACCCGGCAAATATGGCATTCTGTATCGCATGCTTTATCCGTGATACAGCTGGTGCAATGGGGATGCATCAGGCTGAAGCAGTAATGTATGCAAGACCAGAGATTATCGGTCTGGTTCTTGGCGCATTTATTATTTCAATTGCGACAAAAGAATTCCGCTCTACAGGTGGATCTTCACCGATGATTCGTTTTGTACTTGGTGTGATCATTATGATCGGAGCACTTGTATTCCTTGGATGCCCACTTCGTATGGTACTTCGTATGTCAGCCGGTGATTTAAATGCATGGGTAGCACTTATCGGATTTGTCCTTGGAGTAGCAACTGGTGTATTTGCTCTGAAACAGGGATTTAGCCTTGGAAGAGCACAGGCAACAACAAAAGCAAGTGGAGCAGTTCTTCCGGTTATCGTTGTTGGAATCTTAATTCTTTTAACTTGCACGTCACTTTTGAAAGCAAGTGCGGCTGGTCCGGGAAGCTTACATGCACCAATTATTATGTCTCTTGTAGGTGGATTGATTTTCGGAGCTATGGCTCAGAAATCAAGAATGTGCTTTGCAGGTGGAATCCGTGATGTCATTATTATGAAGAACTTTGATTTATTATCTGTTATTGGCGGACTTTTCGTTGTAATGCTGATCTTCAATATTGCAACAGGAAAATTTGTAGTAGGATTTAACACACCAGGAGTTATTGCACATTCTGAACACTTGTGGAATATCCTTGGTATGTATACAGTTGGATTTGCAGCAGTTCTTGCAGGTGGATGCCCGCTTCGTCAGTTAATCCTTGCAGGACAGGGATCATCTGATTCAGGAGTTACAGTAATCGGAATGTTCGTAGGAGCAGCACTTTGCCATAACTTTGGACTTGCAGCAAGTGGAACAGCACTTAACCCAGAGACAAAAGCTGTTGTAGCCGGAGCAGTTCCAACTAACGGAAAAGTTGCATGTATTCTTTGCATCGTAGTTCTGTTCATCATCGCATTTACATGTAAGAGAGAGACAGCTAAGAAATAAGAACAGAAAGAAATTCAGATGAAATAATTATAACAGAATAGCTGAAAATAATGTCTGAAAGGAGTATATAGATATGGTAGAAGTAGATGCAAGAGGACTTTCCTGCCCAGAGCCGATCATGTTGACAGCAGAGGCTCTGAAGAACGAAAAAGGTCCAATTAAAGTATTGGTAAGTGAGCCGGTACAGAAAGAAAATGTTGAAAAATATGCAAAGAGTCAGGGAAAGAAACCAACATCAAAGGAAGTTGGGGACGAGTTTGAAATCGTCATTGAATAAGATTTTCTGATTTAGGCATCAGACGTACATGGAAGTTCAGGAGCAGTCGTGAAAACGGCTGCTTCTTTGCATGTATCTTTGCACATATCTTTGCACATATCTACAGAAAATGCTTGACATATATCGAGCGTCGATATAATATATAGATAACCGATATATCGGACGTCGATATAGCATCCGGCAGGATTGCGGAGGTGCGCAGTGATTCTGATAGGAATATGTCAGCTTCTCTGACCAGAATCACGCGCCAAGTCTCACGGACGTTCGACTTGAATTTAACAAGATTCTGAACTGCAAAAGAAAGGGGAGGTATAAAATGGCAGTAGATAAGAGTTTGGTGTCCGGAAGCACGATGATGTTGATTCTTAAGCTTCTGGAAGAAAAAGACATGTATGGTTACGAAATGATTGAGACTTTGAGGGAGAAGTCAGAGAATGTATTTGAGTTAAAAGCAGGAACATTATATCCGCTCCTTCATGGACTGGAAGAAAAGGAGTTTGTAAAGTCTTATGAGCAGGAAGCGGGTGGAAAGACAAGAAAGTATTATTCCATAACAAGAGAAGGAAAGAAGCAGCTCCGGGTAAAGGAAAAAGAATGGAAAGAATACGCCGGAGCAGTGAGAAATGTTCTGGGAGGTGTATGCTTTGGATAGACAGGAATATTTGAAATCTTTGACGGAACAGATTCGTACAAAGCGTGCGCGAACCATGGTTGCGGAGGAAGTAGAGGCACATATTGAAGACCAGAAACAGGATTTCATGGCTCATGGATTAGGTGAAGAAGAAGCCGAGTCGATGGCTGTAGTAGAGATGGGAGATCCGGTGGAGGCAGGCGTGAAGCTTGACCGGGTGCACCGCCCGAAGATGGAATGGACAGTTCTGATGGCGATTTTAGTTATTAGTATTATGGGACTGATCCTACAGGCGGTAGTTACTTCGTCTTTTCCAACAATGAATATGAGTACACTGGAAGCTTTCAAAGATAACTTTTTATATGGTGGAATTTGGAGTGCAATGTTAATAGGAATAGCGGTCATGTTAGGAATCTGTTATCTGGATTATTCTATATTAGTAAAGTGGTCATTTCCAATTTGGGTAGTTATGCAGATACCGGCAGTCTTTTCTATAGTTAGTAAGATCTTTTTTGATGAAACAATGTGGATTGGACCGATGGTCAATGGCAGAAGTATAGTTCAGATGTTATTGTCCTATCTGGTCATTCCCTTTTACGCAGGGACAATTTATCATTTCCGCAGAAAAGGAACGAAAGGACTGATCATTAGTACCGTGTGTCTTGGAATATCAGTACTTACCGATTTGATGATACCATTTATGTCATCTGCAGTTGTTACAGGAATTACAGGGCTGGTCTTACTGCATGTGGCAATCTGTAAGGGCTGGTTTGGAGAAAATAAAAAGAAATTTTTGATCAGGATGTGGGGTGTGATTGGAATCTGCCTGATACTGATGTCTGGAATAACATTTGGGGGTAATGGACGTTTCGTTACAGATTATCAAGTACATCGACTGGAAGCTTTAATTACCGGAGAACACTGGGATTATACAAGAGGTGCGGTTGCAGACGTAGCAAATGCTGCAAAAGATCCCAATTCAAGTAAATGGCATGAGTCGCAGTCTTCCGGGAAAATAGAAGTAACGGATCCATATAATGGTGCCACAGAAGTAGAAGCTGTCACGCTTTACAATTATGCAAGAAATGATTATATCTGGACGTACCTGTTCCATTATTTTGGAAATGTAAAAGGAGTCTTTCTGGTTGTAGTATTTGCAGTATTTATGGCACTATTGCTCCGAATGGCGGTAAAACAGAAGAATCGCCTGGGATATATGATCAGTATCGGCTGTGTATTATTTTTGATTTTACAGTCACTGTTCTATATTGGAGTAAATGCAGGACTTTATCCGATTAGCGGAAATTATATGCCATTTTTATCTCATGGAAATATGACCATGATGATTACTTACTTTTATATGGGAATATTGTTGTCCGTGTACCGGAATACCAACGTCGTGAAAAATTAGTTGACAATATAGAAAAAGGCATATATCATATAAAACATATAGGAAAAGAAAGTATATGAAAGATTGGAGATGCCTGATATGACGAGAGCGGAAGCCTGGGAACTATTAACAGAATATAATCAAGACGAATTTCACTTGCAGCATGCACAGACAGTAGAGAATACGATGCGCTATTTTGCAAAAGAACTAGGATATGGAGAAGAGGAAGAATTCTGGGGAATTGTAGGTCTTTTACATGATCTGGATTTTGAAAAATATCCAGAAGAGCATTGTATCAAATCTCAGGAAATTATGAGAGAGAGAGGAGTCGACGAACGTGTTATTCATGCGACGGCAAGTCATGGATATGCAATTACGGTTGATATTCAACCAGAGCATGAGATGGAGAAGGTGTTGTATGCAGTAGATGAACTGACAGGGCTTATTGGAGCTGTAGTGCTTATGCGCCCGTCAAAGAGTGTGCAGGATCTGGAACTTAAGTCAGTAAAGAAAAAGTATAAGAGCAAGAACTTTGCAGCAGGATGCTCCAGGAAAGTAATTGAAAGAGGAGCAGATATGCTGGGCTGGACTTTAGACGAGCTGATTCAAAGAACCCTCGATGCATTGAAGACATTTCAGGAATAGAGAAGAAATACTAAAATATAGGAAATTTAAGAGGTTAAAAGAGGATGTAGCATTCAAAAAAATGAGTGCTGCATCCTCTTTTGCTATGGATAGTAAATTATATTTTTCCTGTATGTAATAATTTTAAAATTTTCTCAGCATCAAAATCAGGTGCCTGGTTCATGGCAAGGTCATAGATTGGCTGGATAGTATCAAGTGGTTCCAGCAAATCGGTGGCTATCTGAGAAACAGAAATATTTTTAATAATTTTTTTGATAATTTGTTTAATTAAGTAGAGTTGTTCGCCTTCTTCACGGCTGACGCGCCTTGTCTCCTGTACATCATATGCTTCAAAAGAATCAAACATCATATGGAACTGCCTCCTTGTAATGTGGTCTGTAAGGTCATTGATTTCTTCAGCAGGGACATTGATTGTATGAAGAAATGCTGAAAATACAGAGCCCATAAGCTTTAAAATGTGTGGTGGTGTATTTTGTGTCAAGTGGTTCCAGTAGTCTTCTGGAATCTCTTTTAAATGCTTGAAATCAGAGGAACTCTTGAGCTTGTTAAGAATGAAAATAGCTGAGAGTTCATCACCTTTTTCAATTAAATCTTCCTGAGAATACTTATTCAAAGGAACGACCAGATATTTATAATCTGGAATAAATTCTTCAAAGATATCACTCATGAATACCCGGTCTTTAAAATGTAATGCAGAAGTCCATTGCCCCGTGCCTTCATAATAAATAATTGGCAGAATCGGAGGATACAAAAAATCTTTGGATTTCGTAATGCCAGGCTTCAGTTTTGCCTGTGTGGCAGCGTAATCAGTCCAGACATAAACCATGTATCTGAGTAATCTGAAAGACATATCAGCATCTGCTTCTGACTGGTGTTCAATAAGTGCAATCAGATAAAGCTCTGTGTCTTCAATCTGAATTTTCTTCACAATGTCAGAATCACGGGATTCCTGAAATAAAGGAATAAAATGTGAAGAAACGTCTTCGATATCCTCTGGCTTTATGTTCATGAAAAAAGGAATATCCGTGTATCCTTTTAGAAATTGGGCACAAAGTGTCGAATCTCCGAATACAATCTTGGCGGCATTGTCATGAATCTTTGAATTGTGTACTCCATGTTCAGTTGTCTTGTTAGTAGTTTCCATAGCGCTCCTCTCTGAGCAAATGTAAACTAAAAACTTTCTGAATATATTTTAACATTGTAAGTATAAAAAGACAATATAGAAATTGAATGAAAATAAATTCTATACAAAAGGGATTTGTCAAAATTTCAGAAGTACCGTAACATTTGCCCGGTGTGCATGCAACTTATGCAAGTGCAGGGTCACTTAAAGTTGCGGTGAATGAGTAACATCATCAAAAATCTGAGTGAATTCTTTGCTGAAAAAGCAATGAAATTCAGAAATGAAATCCTGGCTGGGGATCTCCATGGGCGTTGAAACATAATGAAAATATCGTGCCCGAAATTTGATGTAGGTGTAGTGTAGCACAGATGAAGTGCATACGCAATAGATGCAACAAAATGTTGCAGGATGGTGCAGGAGATTATGTGGGAACATATAAACATAGGTTTGGAAATGCGATAAGATAGTGGTTTGATTATAGATAAAACAAATAAAATAATGTTAGTTATAGAAAATGTGCGATGTGTACAAAAAGAAAATGTGAATTGTAGAAATTAAACGCTGAAAAATAAAAAAAGCATATTTATAATAAACAACTGTGATAGACATGATGTAGGAAAATATTTTTGATTGACATAAATGTTATAAGTACCTATTGGGAATTCAATGAAAAAGGAGGAAACTAAATGCATGATATAAAAATTCATGATGTTTCATTTTCTTATGCAGGCAGTGATAAGTTAGTTTTGAAAGACATTAATGTGAATGTAGAAGGTGGAGAATTCGTTTGTATTCTTGGACAATCTGGTTGTGGAAAGAGTACTTTGTTGCGTCTGATTGCTGGGTTGGAAGATTGTACAACAGGTGAAATTCTAGTCGATGGAGAAAAAATACATGGTGCAAGTTTGAATCGAGGAGTAGTATTTCAGGATTATGGCTTGTTCCCTTGGAAAACAGCCGGAGCCAATATAACGTTGGCATTAAAAAAGAAATTTCCAGACTGGGATAAAAATCATCTGAAAGAAAGAACGATTGAGCTATTAAAAGCGGTAGGATTAGATGAATCAGTTTACCGTAAATACCCTAAAGAATTGTCTGGTGGCATGAAACAAAGATGTGCGATTGCCAGTGCATTTGGAATTGATCCACCAATTCTTCTTATGGATGAACCGTTTGGTGCACTTGATGCCGTAACCCGTTCTATGCTTCAGGATATGGTATTAAAACTTTGGGAAAAACAGGAAGATAAAAAGACGGTCTTCTTTGTAACACACGATGTAGATGAAGCAATGATTTTGGCTAATCGGATTATTGTGCTTGGACAATCACCAAGTAATATAATTTTTGATGTAAAGATACCAGATGAGAAACGTACTATGAGAGATTCCAGATTTGAAGATCCAGAGTCAATTAAACTTAGAAATGAACTGCTTCGTCAAATTAATCAAGATGTGGAAGCACATGTACAAACCGTGCAATAATAGAGAAATCTATTTGCAAATAAAAATATTTAATTAAAAAGGAGAGAACAAATGAAAAAGAGAATTATCTCACTTCTTCTTGCAGCAGCAATGACTTTCAGCCTTACAGCATGTGGTGGAAATTCATCTGATGATAAAAAGGAAGAGACAAAAACAGAAAACACAGACAACAAAGAAACTCCAGAAGTGGATACAATTCACTGGGCAAGAGCAAATAGTGGAAATATTCTTGTTACAATTGCAAAACAGCAGGGATATTTTGATGAAGTTGGAATCAATGTAATTGAAAATCCAGTTGAGTCTTCAACAGCAGCACTTCAGGCACTTCAGGCAGGACAGGTCGATGTAACATCTAACCAGGGAACAAATAACCCGCTTCAGTTTATCTCCACAGGTTCTGATTTTTCAATCGTTGGTGGCTATATGCTGAAAGGTATGTATATTATTGGAAAGAAAGATACTCAGTATAAAGATGTTACAAGTCTGAAAGGTTCTAAATTTGCATATGCAGGGGTACATCCGGTAGTAGGTATGGCATTATTGGATGCAGGAATTGATCCTAATAATGATGTTGAATGGCTTACATATAGTACAAACAGTGACCGTCTTGCAGCAGTAGTTTCCGGAGAAGCTGACTATGCAGTACTTAGTGGAGACCAGTTATATGCAGTAGGTAATAATGATCAAATTGAGATTAAAGCATGGTTAGATGATCTTGTACCAAACTATGGATGCTGCCGTATGAACATGAATACTGATTTTGTAAAGAAGAATCCTACAACTGTAAAACTTCTTCTGAAATCTCTGATTCGTGCAGAGCAGTGGTATCTTGCAAATAAAGAAGAGTGTGTAAAAATTCTTGCAAAAGAAATCGGTGCAGAAGAAGATTATGTTGCAGCATATCTGTTAAATGATAATTATGTTTCCAGTGTAGATCCGTGTAAAAATTCTGTAGTTAAGACATGGGAGGCTATGATTAAGATGGGATTCATTGATCAGGCAGATGCTGACAAAATCAACATTGAAGATCATATTAACACAGAACTTTACAAAGAAGCTCTTGATGAGTGTGTAACAGAATATCATGATGAAGATCCAGATTTCTATGATGGAAGAGTTAAATTCTTTGAAGAAAACGATCAGTAATAAGAGATAATTAAAAAATAACTCAATTCCGCCGTTTTATACTGCGGAATTGGGTTTTTTAAGAAGGTAATGGTTTGGAGGTATCTATGCGAAAAGTTTTAAAATTTATAAAGTATTATTGGATAACAGGTTGTATTTATCTGGCTATGTTTTTGGGGTACAAGTATATCGCAGATAACCAGCTTTTTGGTGGATATCTTTTCCCTGCGGTAAGCAAAGTTGCAAATTCTTTTAAAGAAAATATTGGTACATTATTTATGAATATGTTTTATTCATTTCAATTAATGATTCCAGCTATTATTATTGCTGTTGTAATTGCGATAGTTGGTGGGACTATTCTTGGGATGAGTAAAAAAATTCGGAAAGTGGTTCATCCGGTGGTTTACTCAATTAGTGTAATTCCATCTATTTTGATGTCCCCATTTGCGCTGCTTATGGCTCCAAGTTTTAGAATAGCTTCTTTGTTCCTGGTGGTCTACAATACAATTTGGGCTACATTTTTTGCTACAATTAATGGTATTATGACGATAGACAAAGTTTATCTTGATAAAGCAAAAACTTTGGAGTTAAATCCGGTAGAAAAGATGTTTCAGGTAATCTTACCTGCAGCAATGCCGTCTATTATGTCAGGGTTTATTACATCTCTTAGAGGATCCTTTGTAGTGCTTGTATATGCTGAAATGTATGGCGCAAAATTTGGTATGGGATTTTATGTAAAAAAATTTGCAGAATATGGACTTTACAGTGAGGCGTGGAGTGGCTTCATTTTCATGGTTGTAGTTCTGGTTATTGTTATGCAGATATTCGAAAAAATGAAAAACCGTATTTTAAGATGGACAATTAATTAACAGAAAGACAGAGGAGGAAAATAAATATGAAGATTACAAAAGTATATGCAATTCAGATTGAGGATAAACCGGCTGATCAGCCGGGATGGCGTCCGATAGTGTGTCGCGTTTATACAGATACAGGATTATATGGAGATGGGGAAGCTGCAATTGCATATGGTGTTGGATCTACAGCGGCATATGGAATGATTCAGGATCTGGCAAAATTGATAATCGGTATGAACCCGTTGGATACAGAAGTTATTTGGGAAAAATTATATAAATCGACTTTCTGGGCACAAAATGGGGGACCGATTGTATTTGCAGGAATTTCTGCATTAGATATTGCGTTATGGGACATAAAAGGAAAATATTTTAATGTTCCAGTATATCAGTTGCTTGGCGGGAAAATGAGAGATAAGCTTCGCTGTTATGCAAGTCAGCTCCAATTTGGCTGGGGAGAAAGAAAAACACCGGCATATCAGATTGAAGATTATGTTGCAAATGCAAAAAAAGCTGTTTCGGAAGGCTATGATGCTATAAAAATTGACTTTTTTACATTCGATCCGAAAGGATACCGCTATAGCTCTGAGGAGACAACAAGAGTGCTTGATCCATATCATGTCCATGTTGTAATTGACCGCCTTGCAGCCGTCAGAGAGACAGTTGGACCAGATGTAGATATTATTATGGAAAATCATTCCTATATAGATGCGCAGGTCGCAGTGCAACTGGGAGAGCAGGCGAAAAAATATAATATACTGTTTTTTGAAGAACCAACTACACCAAATCCGAAGATGAATAAATTTGTCTGTGATAAATTAAATATCCCAATTGCTCAGGGAGAAAGAATTTATTCAAGATGGGGATATGCACCATATTTTGAAGATGGTTCCATTCAGTTGATTCAGCCAGATATCGGTAACTGTGGAGGATTAACGGAAGCAAAAAAAATATGCGATTTAGCTCACATTTATGATGTAGGAGTACAGGCACATGTGTGTGCAAGCCCACTGTCAACAGCGGTTGCTTTACAGTTAGAAGCAGCAATTCCAAACTTTACGATACATGAACATCATGTGTATAATCGATATGACTATAATAAAAAATTATGTAAATATGATTATCAGCCAGTTGATGGATATATTGCAGTTCCGGATCTTCCTGGTATTGGAAATGAATTGACAGATTATTGTTTCACAAATGGAAAGGTGACAACGATCGAATAAGCTTATTGATAAAAGCAATATATCTTTCAAAAGAAATCTATTTGACAGAAAATTCATCTTGATAAATAATGTCCATATTGGAGAGTGTGGATATGTTTGAAATTGATGTCTGTTATAAATTTATATTTGAATCAATGCTCGAGGATGATGTATTGGGATATATAGCAAACAAGGTATATGAATATACTCATGCCGGGATATTTTTTGTGTCGGAGTCCGGAGAGATTCTGGCTTATGCCTGTTCGGGAAAAGACCAGAGCATGCGTTCGATTATAGAAGAGCATGTAACATTGGAAGATTATCCTTATTTCTTTGAGGAAGTGTCACCGAATGGAGAGTTCCAGACGGTTGCTGCGGTGAAGGATAAGAAGAAAAATATTGGATATATCATCATTCACTATAGTAATGAAGAGTTTCGGACGTTTTTTGAAGAATTAGGAACAATTCTGACAGAAACAGCAAGACAATATCTTGAAGAGAAGCAGAAGAATACGTATTTAAATCTTTCGCTCAAAGACTATATTATCGGTTGGATGATTTTTGAAGGACAGCATTTTGTGGAATCGGAGCAGAGTCATACATTAAAAGGAAATTATTTGATGGCTTTGTTTACCGATGATTTTTCTGATATGGCGGTGGAGGCAGCAAAACTGGGAAGAATCTGGGAGCATTTTTACTTGTATGAAGAGAAACACTCCCTGACGGTTGTTTTATATCAGGTTTCTGATCAGACTGCGCAAAAGATTCATCAAATGGCGCAGAAAGAAAATCTGAACTGCTATATGAGTGAGACATTTGAAGATATCAATGACTGTAGAACAAAAAGAGATTTGCTAAAACAGATGGAACGGATTCCGGAGATATGTGATGCCAGAGGGGTTAAAAGAGAAAAGGACTGGTATCTGCAGGGTATTTTTTCTTATACATTGCCTTTAATCGAAGAGGCAGGACTGAGTGACTATTCGATTTTGAACTTGATAAAGGAAGATGAGAAAAATCACACAGAGCTTTATGATACATTGAAAATGTATTTATTATGCGAAAATAATGTGACAATGGCAGCGGAAAAACTTCATGTCCACAGAAATACATTGGTGTATAGATTAAAGCAAATAAAAGATTGTCTGGAATTAGATATTAACAATAATGAGATTTCGAGAGAACTTTTGGCATTTATGATTATGTATGACCTGTCGAAATCTTCAGAGGACTAGAGCATGAAACTTGTACAGGATTTACCAGAGATATTTGAAGAGTTTGGAGAAAAGAGGCGGGAAGCCTTTTTAGAGGTAAAAGAGTATAAAGACAAAGGTGTGCCTGTTGTTGGAATGTATTGTGCATATTTCCCAACAGAGCTTGCAACGGCGGTAGGTGCAATCCCGGTCGGCTTATGCTCTTTTTCGAATGAAACAGTTACGGCAGCAGAGCGTGAACTTCCTAAGAGTATGTGTCCACTTGTAAAATCGAGTTATGGTTTTGCAATCGAGGATAAATGCCCATTTTTCCATTTTGCAGATCTTGTGATTGGTGAGACAACTTGTGATGGAAAGAAAAAAATGTATGAACTGATGTCTGAATTTAAGCCGGTGTTTGTTATGGAACTTCCAAACAGCCAGTCTGAGAAAGGGCTGGAATTCTGGAGACGGGAAGTCATAAGGACAAAGGAATATTTTGAAGAATTTTTCCACGTTATTATTACGGATGAGATGATTCATCATGCAGTGCATCTGAGTAATGAGATTCGCAGATCCCTAAAGGAATTATGTGAAGTGATGAAGCTTGATCCGGCACCGGTTTTTGGTACGGATATCCAGAAGATGATCAATGGATCTAAGTATCGGTTTGATTTTAAGACGACACCGGAGCTGGTGGATGCTGTTACAGAAAAGATATTGGAAGAATATCATCAGGGAAAGCATCTTGAGAGCAGACCGAGAATTTTGGTGACAGGCTGTCCGATTGGCGGAGATACAATGAAGATTCTGGAAGGAATCGAAGAAAATGGCGGAGTAGTTGTTGCGGTAGAAAACTGCAGTGGGGTAAAGACGCTTGACCAGATGGTGGATGAGACTCAGGAAGACATTTATGGGGCAATAGCGAAAAGATATTTATCTACAGGTTGCTCTATTATGACGCCGAATGACAATCGAATTGAATTAATCGGACGAATTATTGAGGAATATCATGTAGATGGAGTTGTGGAAATGATTCTGTCAGGCTGCCATGCGACAGGTGCGGAATCTATTTATATCCGAAAGTTTGTAAATGAAGAAAAGAATCTCCCATACATTTCTATTGATACAGATTACTCGTCGGCAGATAAAGGACAGATATCTACGAGACTTGCTGCTTTTATTGAGATGATTCAGGCAGATAAAAGTGGCAAGAAAGAACTGGATATGAATTATTGCTATAAACTGATCGTATCAGGCATTTCAGGTGGAAAATGTTTTGAAGAGATTTTGCAAAACGTATGGGATTATACGGGAGTTCCAGTCAGATTTTCAAAGAGAAAGCAGGAAGTTCTGTATGAAGTTGGAAAAGAACAGGTCACAGCAGATGCGCAATGTATAGTACATGAATGTTTAGATGATGTTCGGATTGAAGCAGTGATTCTTGATAATCAGCGAAAGATACAAGTGCAGGAGCTTGCAGATATTCTTGCAAAGAGCATTGTCATGTATCAGAAGAACAGAAAAAATACAGGGAACGATCAAAAACGTCAGCCGGACTATTTGTGGATATTGGCGACCGATACTTCTCTGGCAGCAAGACTTGCAGGAAAACTTGAAGAAACTAAAGAGTTTTCTTCGGTTGTTGAAAAGCAGAAAGACAATAGTATCTTAATAACTAATATACGAGGTAAAGAGGATCGTGCTTTGCTGATCCGGTTGTGTAAAGAATTCATTTATGATTGTGATGGAAAGATACTGATTGGAAATGGTGTTAATGCCGAGCAAAACTTAAGTGAAAATAAAAGGTTACAGCAGGATGTGTTTGAACTTGCAAGGAATCGTACACCGGGGAAACATCTGTATCTGATAGAGGAGTATTATCATGAACTGGCTATTTCTTATATCAGCCGGAAAGTTGGTGAGAATGGATTTAAGTTAAAAGAGCTGGAGCAGATAAAGAGTGAAGACATAGAGACAGGAAAAAATCTGTATGAGACACTCTACTGGTATCTGAGAATGAAAAGAAATGTGTCTCAGACAGCGGCAAAACTAAAGATTCACAGGAATACGCTACTTCCACGTCTGACCCGGTTAAATGATATGCTGGATCTGGACAATCGCGACGGGGCAGAGTGCGAAAAACTTTTGGTTGCCATGGAAATAGAAAGAATGAAAAACAGTGATGAATAATAGAGACAATTTATAAATGCAATGCAATTATAGAAAAAATCAATTTGCATATTATGCTATAAAAGTCTAAAATTTTAAACAGAATGGTTAATTGTGTCCGTTTATAGATACGAATAAATTTGATGAGGTGAAAGAAAATGGAGATTATTAAAGATTTGCCAGAGGTTTTTGAAGAATTTGCTGAGCAGAGACAGAAATCGTTTCTTATGATGAAAGAACTGAAAGACAAGGGAACACCAGTAGTAGGAGCTTATTGTACATATTTCCCAAAAGAGATTGCTATGGCTATGGGAGCTTCAACAGTCAGCCTGTGTTCCACATCTGATGAGACAATTCCGGAAGCAGAAAAAGACCTTCCGAAGAATTTATGTCCATTGATCAAATCCAGTTACGGATTTGCAAAGACAGATAAATGTCCGTTCTTCTATTTCTCAGATGTAGTTGTTGGGGAGACTACATGCGATGGTAAGAAGAAAATGTATGAGTTGATGGGCGAATTCAAAGATGTGTTTGTAATGGAACTGCCAAATACTCAAGGACCAGAAGCACTGAAGCTTTGGAAGAAAGAGATTATCCGTTTTAAAGAATATCTTGAGAAAAGATTTGAAGTAACGATTACAGATGAAGATGTAAGAAAAGCTGTAAAAATTGAGAATGAAGCAAGAAAAGCACTGAAGCGTCTTTATGAAGTTATGCAGCATGATCCGGCTCCAATCAGTGGACATGATCTGTTCAAGGTTCTGTACGGAAGTACATTTAAATTAAATCGTTCTGAGATTGCCGGAGAAGTGAATGCCCTTGTTGACAAGATTGAGGCAGAGTATGCATCTGGAAAGATGCTGGAGAAGAAACCAAGAATTCTGATTACAGGATGCCCAATCGGAGGAGCAACTGAGAAAGTAATCCGTGCTGTTGAGGATAATGGTGGTGTTGTCGTAACTTATGAAAACTGTACTGGAGCTAAATCCATCGATCGCCTTGTTGACGAGAACGCTGAGGATATTTACCAGGCAATTGCAGAAAGATATCTGGCAATCGGTTGTTCAGTTATGACACCAAACCCGAATCGTTTTGATCTTATGGGACGTCTGATTGACGAGTATCAGGTTGACGGAGTTCTTGAGATGACACTTCAGGCCTGTCATACATATAACGTTGAGACTCGTGCAATCCGCAAGTTTGTAAATGAGGAAAAAGGAATTCCATACATTAATGTGGAGACAGATTATTCTCAGGCAGATGTCGGCCAGCTCAATACAAGGATTGCAGCATTTATTGAAATGTTGTAAGATTGCCGGTTACAGACTATTTTAAAATGAATTTTGAAATTCATGTTGTGTAAATTCATGAGAGGGAAAGCTAAGATATGAAGTTTATAGGAATTGATATTGGATCTACTTGTGCCAAGACTGTTGTTATGAACGAGAACAAAGAAATTATTCTTGAGTTTGTGCAGCCGACAGGGTGGAGCAGTGTGGATACGGCAGAAGAGATTCGTAAGAAGCTTGTGGAAAATGATGCGGATCCTGCAGAAAATGTATGTGTTGCTACTGGATATGGCCGTGTGTCTGTGCCATATGCAGATAAGATGATTACAGAAATTACCTGTCACGCTATGGGGGCTGTCTGGATTTTTGATAATAAAGATATGACAATCATTGATATCGGTGGACAGGATACAAAGATTATCTGTGTAGAACAGGGATTTGTAAAAGATTTCATGATGAATGATAAATGTTCTGCCGGAACAGGAAGATTTCTGGAAATTATGGCAAATACATTGTCCATGCGTCCAAATGAGATGTGTGAGCTTGCAAGAGAAGGCTCAGGTGTAACGATCAGTTCTATGTGTACGGTATTTGCAGAGTCCGAGGTCATAAGTCTCATTGGTCAGGGAGAGAAGAAGGAAAATATCGCATTTGCAGTGGTTGATTCTATCGTACGAAAGGTTGCTGCCCAGGCAAATCGTATGAGTGAAGACCGTTCGATGCTTTGCCTGACTGGTGGTCTCTGCGAGTGCAGCTATATCAGTGAAGCGCTGACAAAGGAACTTGGCATGGAAGTTAAGACAGATCCGCAGAGCCGTTATGCAGGAGCAATCGGTGCGGCGCTTGGAGCTGTAAAGAAAGGCAAGAAGAACTAAAGACGTCTAGATAAAAGGAGTTTTACATTTTTGTTGTAAGCTCCTTTTTTGTATGTTATATTAGATGTATAACAGAAAACTTAATCTGTTCATGAAATCATCCGTAAGGATAGAACAAAAGAGATAATGAGGGTGATACGATGCTGATAGAGATTGATTTTAACAGTGATGAGGCACTGTATGTGCAATTACAGAATCAGATTATTATGGGAATTGCGACTGCGACGATCCAAGAAGGAGAATCCCTTCCATCTGTCCGTCAGCTTGCGGATACGGTAGGCATCAATATGCATACAGTGAATAAAGCATATTCCATATTGAAGCAGGAAGGATTTATCCAGCTTGACCGCAGACGTGGCGCTGTGATTGCGATTGATGCAGATAAGGCAAAGGCTTATGCAGAAGTAAAGCGTGCGCTAAGAATCGCGCTGGCTAAGGGAAGTCTTAAAAATGTCAGTAGAGAAGAAGTTCACGAGATGGTGGATGAATTATTTGATGAATACGGTGGAAAGGAATAACAGACAGCATGAATTATACAGAACCAGCAAAAGAAGTGCTGAAAAAAGCGGAAAAGATTGCCAGAGAACTGGATCATCCATATGTAGGAACAGAACATCTGCTGCTTGCATTTATGCGGGTATGTACAGGTGTGGCGGGACAGATATTGTCAGCGAATGGTGTAGAAGAAGCAAATTTATATAAGATTGTAGATGAACTGATCTCACCGGTCGGAGAAGTGACTTTTCAGGAAAAGCCAAAGAGAAGTCCGAGACTTGAATATACTCTGGAGGAAAGCAAGGAAGAGGCAATCCGTTTTCAATCAGAGGCAATTGGAACAGAGCATATGCTCCTTGCAATCCTTCGAGAACCGGACAGTGTTGCAACCAGAATACTTCTGACACTCAATGTAAATATACAGAAAATCATGCAGGATACGCTGGAAGTTCTCGGCGTGGATATCAAGGAATATCAAGAGGAGCTTCAAGAGGCATATCAAAGAAAAGATGGGATTTTAGACCAGTATGGCACAGATCTGACTATGCAGGCAGAAGAAGGAAAGCTTGATCCGGTCATTGGAAGAAAAGCAGAGATTCACCGCCTGATGCAGGTACTTGGCAGAAGAACGAAGAACAATCCGTGTCTGGTGGGAGAGCCGGGAGTCGGTAAGACAGCAGTGGTAGAAGGACTTGCCGCACAGATCGCAAGTGGCATTGTACCGGAAGGAATGCGTGACAAGCGGGTCTATACGCTAGATCTTGCAAGTATGATCGCAGGTACAAAATATCGTGGTGAATTTGAAGAACGTATGAAGAGACTTTTGCAGGAAGTAAAGTCGGCGGGAAATGTTATTTTATTCCTGGATGAAGTGCATACAATCATCGGCGCAGGCGGTGCGGAAGGCGCAATGGACGCATCTAATATTCTGAAACCGTCTCTTGCAAGAGGAGAACTTCAATTGATCGGAGCAACAACGATTGCGGAATATCGAAAATACATTGAAAAAGATGCGGCACTGGAACGAAGATTCCAGCCAATTACAGTGGAAGAACCAGATGAACAGCAATGTAAGGATATTTTAAAAGGATTAAAAAGCAGATATGAAGCCCATCATCATGTAGAGATCACAGATGAAGCTCTTCAGGCGGCAGTTACACTTTCTGCACGTTACATCAGTGACCGTTTTCTTCCGGATAAGGCAATTGATGTGATTGATGAAGCATGTGCGAAAGTGAGTCTTAGTGGATTCAAGACACCGGAGCATATCTATGAACTGGAAAAGGTTCTTGGTAATTACGAAGCAAAGATGGAAGAGGCAATTCTTGCAGGTGATCTTGTGGAGGCTTCCAGGATCCGGGCAGAGAAAGAAGATGCTCAGAAAAAGATTATGCAGACGAAGAAGCGTTTTCAGAAAAAGCAGGCGGGCAGAAAGCCGCTTGTAACAGAAGAGGAAGTGGCAGCGGTCGTATCTGACTGGACGAAGATTCCGGTGCAGAAGCTTCAGGAATCTGAAGGTGCGCGCTTGCAAAAGTTAGAGCAGACGCTTCACAAGAGAGTGGTTGGACAGGAAGAAGCTGTTACGGCTGTGGCGAAAGCTGTACGAAGGGGGCGTGTGGGGCTAAAAGATCCAAAGCGCCCGATTGGCTCATTTTTATTCCTTGGACCGACCGGAGTTGGTAAGACGGAATTGTCAAAGGCATTATCAGAAGCATTATTCCATGATGAGAATGCCATGATCCGTGTTGATATGTCCGAATATATGGAACAGCACAGTGTGGCAAAGATGATCGGTTCGCCTCCGGGATATGTTGGCCACGAGGAAGGTGGACAGTTAAGCGAACAGGTGCGAAGACATCCGTATTCAGTAATCCTTTTTGATGAGATTGAAAAAGCACATCCGGATGTATTTAACATTTTACTGCAGGTATTAGATGATGGACATATTACAGATTCTCAGGGTAGAAAAGTTGATTTTCGGAATACGGTCATTATTATGACGTCGAATGCAGGCGCACAGGCGATCATTGATCCCAAAAGGCTAGGATTTGGCAATAAGGAGAATCAAGAGGAAGATTACAAGCGCATGAAGATGAATGTTATGAATGAGATCAAGCTTGTCTTCCGCCCGGAATTCCTGAATCGAATTGACGAGATTCTTGTATTCCATCCGCTAGGTGAACCGGAACTTAAAAAGATTACGGGAATGATGTGCCAGGAGGTGGTCAAGCGTGCAAAAGAACAGCTGGATATTCATTTGACGGTGCGTGATTCTGTGAAAAAGCTGATTATGGAAAAAGGAACCGATAAGAAATATGGAGCAAGACCGTTACGACGTGCAGTACAAAGTGAACTGGAAGACAGTCTGGCCGAGGCAATTCTCGCAGGTGAGATTAAGCGTGGTCAGGAAGTCGTTGCCGGCGTATCGAAAAAAGAAATAAAATTTGAGGTCAAGACTACCAAATAAAAATAAATTGATATATAATAATTAATACAAATGAACCTTAGGAGGAAAGAGCTAATGGCAGCAGTGAAAGAGCTATTAAGAGCTGAAGCAGACGGAGCACTTGGTTTTGGAGACTATACTCTGAGCAGCAAGACAAAACTGGACGGATTTGAATTCCAGGGAGATGTGTATAAGGTAAAGACATTCTCTGAGATTACAAAGCTGGAAAAGAATGGTATGTTCGTATACGAATCTGTTCCGGGAACAGCAGTAGAAGATTTTAAAGCTTCTGAGAGAGAGGTTTCTTTTAAAGTATCCGGTACTGAGGATGCGCAGATTACACTGGAGCTGGAAGCAGACAGCGAATATGTTGTGTATATGGACGATGTGAATGTCGGCGATATGACAACGAACTTAAGCGGAAAACTGAGCGTGAGCGCAGAACTTGATCCGAATAAAGAGATTGAGATCAAGATTATCAAGAAGTAAATACGCAGAACATCGGGGGAAGCTCGCAGAGGCGTAGCTTCCCCTTTCTGGTAAAATGGAAATAAAAAAGAAATGATAAATCAAGGTTTAAGAGTGGATTTATAAGTAGAAGTATAAAAAGATGTAAGGGAATCGTACATGGCAAAAGGTAAAAAAAGTATATTTTTCTGTCAGAACTGTGGACATGAAGAAAGCAAATGGCTTGGGCAGTGCCCGATGTGCAAGGAATGGAATACATTTGTAGAAGAGAAAGTTTCAGTAACAAGAGGAAGTACGGCTGCAGTGCAGCAGGTAAGGGATGCGAAAGACGCGAAGGTAGTGACACTTTCCAGTATTACGACTGATGACGATGAGCGGATGCAGACGGGGATTCTGGAACTTGACCGAGTGCTTGGTGGTGGAATCGTGCCTGGATCGCTTGTGCTGGTGGGAGGTGATCCGGGAATCGGTAAATCAACACTTCTCCTGCAGGTATGTCAGAAGTTATCAGGACAAAGCCGTAAGATATTATATATTTCCGGGGAAGAATCGTTAAAGCAGATTAAACTGCGTGCGAATCGGATGGGAACATTTTCTGAGAGTTTGTTTCTGTTGTGCGAAACGAATCTTGGAATGATACGTCATGTGATAGAAGAACAGCATCCAGATATGGTCGTGATCGACTCAATCCAGACGATGTATAACGAAGAGGTCGCGTCGGCACCGGGAAGCGTGTCTCAGGTGCGTGAATCGACCAATGTATTTATGCAACTTGCAAAAGGACTTAATATTTCAATATTTATTGTAGGACATGTGACAAAAGAAGGCACAGTTGCAGGCCCACGCGTATTGGAACATATGGTGGATACGGTGTTATATTTTGAAGGAGACAGACATGCATCTTACCGGATTCTGCGTGGGGTGAAGAATCGTTTTGGATCTACGAATGAGATCGGCGTGTTTGAGATGCAAAAAGGCGGCTTGGTGGAGGTAGAGAATCCGTCCGAGTATATGTTATCAGGAAAACCGGAAAATGCATCAGGTTCTGTTGTGGCATGTGCAATGGAAGGAACAAGACCGATGCTCATGGAGATTCAGGCACTTGTATGTAAGACGAACTTTGGAATGCCGAGACGTACGGCAGCAGGGCTTGATTATAACCGAGTCAATCTTCTGATGGCAGTTCTGGAAAAACGTATGGGAATGCCGCTTTCCGCGTATGATGCATATGTGAATATTGCAGGAGGGATTCGGCTGAATGAGCCTGCAGCAGACTTAGGGATTGTGATGGCGATTGCGTCAAGCTATAAAAATCGCCCAATTGATGAGGATACCATCGTGTTTGGCGAAGTAGGATTAAGTGGAGAGGTGCGGGCTGTGACCATGCCGGAACAGAGAGTATCAGAAGCAAAAAAACTGGGATTTAAAAGATGTATTGTTCCTGTAGTTTCCATGAAGACGATTGGAAAGATGGAAGGAATAGAGATACTAGGAGTAGAAAATGTAAACCAGGCTATGAATCTTGTGTAACAGCTGAAAGAGATTTGAACAGGAGGGGAAAAGATGGCGTTAAAAGACTATAACAAAGCATTTCGTTATGGGAAAAAAGAATATGAGAGCCGACTTCTTGCAGGGCGGAAGCCGACTTTGGAATCTTTGGACGAAATATTACCGGATGAGGCATTATCAACAGAATCACTGGGACTTGTTCAGATTCCGATCGATCAGATAGTTGGAACAAGATATAGTGGTAGAAGCAGTGCATTTGCAAGTAATTTTATGCCGATATTGGAGAGTAATACGGAGTTTGCAATCAAATGGGCAAAACTCAGCACTTCTCATGAAAAGGAAGGAATTCATGAGCCAATCAAGGCGTGGGAGTATATGAATAAATTCTATGTAGAAGAGGGAAATAAGCGTGTCAGTGTCATGAAATTTTTTGGTGCAATTTCCATTCCGGGAACGGTAACGCGTATTCTTCCGAAGAAAACGAATGATAAAAACGTAAAAGTTTATTATGAATTTGTGAATTTTTACAGAGTGTCTAAAGTAAATTATATTACATTTTCAGAAGAAGGACAGTATGCACAGCTCATAAAAGAGATGGGAAAACATCCGGATGAGTACTGGACAGATGATGACAGACTGATTTTCAGTTCTGTGTATGCAAGATTTACAGCGGCATTTCATGCACAAGGTGGACAAGAACTGGAAGTTTCATCAGCAGAGGCATTCCTTTCATTTTTACATCTATACAGTTATGAACGAGTGGAAGAAATGTCAGTAGAAGAAATTAACGAACTTGTGAAGAAAGCATGGGAAGAATTTGTTCTGCTTCAGTATAATGATGAGGAAAAAGTAGAATTGAAAATGACTCCGACAGAAGATAAGCCATCTCTGTTTGAAAAATGGCTTCCTCTCGGTGGCAGTAAAGAACCATCTCATTTGAAAGTAGGATTTATCTATGCGAAGACACCACATTCTTCTGCGTGGACATATAGTCATGAACTGGGACGCAGGCATCTTGAGCAGACATTTCCAAATGAAGTCACGACTGTAAGTTATGAAAATATAACAGAAAAAAATATAGCATCAGCCCTGGAGGAAGCTATTCATGCGGGTTGCAATATTATATTTACGACAACTCCGACATTTGCGCAGGAAAGTTTAAGAGCGGCAATTACACATCCGGAAGTAAGAATCTTAAACTGTTCTTTGAATACGACGCACCGCTACATCCGGACTTATTATACTCGTATGCATGAGGCGAAGTTCCTGATGGGGACAATTGCAGGGGAAATGGCTGAAAACGATAAGATTGTCTATATTGCGGATTATCCGATTTTGGGAACAATTGCACAGATTAATGCATTTGCACTTGGAGCGCAGATGACAAATCCAAGAGCGAAGGTGTATTTAGAGTGGTCTACGCTGAAAGAACAGGATATTGAGAAAAGAATTGACGAGATAGACCCGAATTGTATTTCGGGAAAAGATATTATCGTACCAGATGATAATAATCATTTTTATGGAGTATATCATCGCGAAAGTGGCGGAGGTGAGCAGAAGAATCTTGCAATGCCACTGTGCCACTGGGGAAAATTCTATGAAGAACTGATCCGTACAATTATGGCAGGAAACTGGGAACAAGATAACGATGTGGAAAAAGCAATTAATTACTGGTGGGGAATGCCGACAGGGGTAGTAGATGTTATTTGTTCAAAAAAACTTCCGGCGGGTACAGTCCGACTGATCAATGTATTAAAGCATAATTATAAAACGGGACAATTTCATACATTTACAGATCAGATGTATGCACAGGGACATATACTTAAGGAAAAGAAAGGTGAAACGCTGTCTCCGGAAGAAGTGATCGAGATGGACTGGCTGGCAGAGAATATTATAGGAAGAATACCAAAGATTGAAGAATTACAGGAGCAGGCCAAACCGGTTCTTACACAACAGGGGATTGAGACGAGGAAAGGATAAAGAACAATGCGAATAATGGTAATTGCAGACGAAGAGTCGAAATACCTTTGGGATTTCTTTGACAAAAGCAAACTGGAAGGTGTGGACTTAATTATATCCTGTGGTGATCTGAATCCAAATTATCTGTCTTTTCTTACAACATTTGCAGCTGCTCCGGTACTGTATGTGCATGGAAACCATGATGAAAAATATGATCGTATCCCACCAGAAGGTTGTATTTGCATTGATGATAAAATTTATGAATTTGAAGGCTTGCGAATTTTAGGACTTGGTGGTTCCATGCGTTATAGTGGTGGGAAATATCAGTTTACAGAACGTGGAATGAGGAAAAGAGTGAAGAAACTATGGTTTCAATTGCTAAAACACCGTGGTTTTGACATTCTGGTCACACATGCTCCGGCATATCAGATCAATGACGGAAGAGATCTGCCACATCAGGGTTTTCAAGTATTTATAGAGCTGATAGAGAAGTACAGTCCGAGGTTCTTCGTACATGGACATGTGCATATGACTTACGGAAGGCAGCATAAAAGATGTGATAAATATAAGAGCACACATATTATCAATGCATATGAAAGATATGTATTTGATTATGAAGATGATGAGATGAGCCCATTGAAGTTTGGAAAAATCGTAGGACAACAATAAGTTTAAGGCTGGCACGTAGTATTTTAGCAAAATACTACGTGTCAAACTGCGTTTAATGGAAACTCTTCTCGCAAAATAAGATACTTTAATTGCAATTTTGGGTATTAATTTGGGGGGAATGTAATTCAAACTGCAAATATGAACAAGTAAAGCGAAATGTGATAATTAGAATTGTGTAAATTGTGTAAATTATGCAAATAAAATAAATAATAATATTAACAATTCTGGACAGGCATGATATATTATACAAGCTGTTGCGTGAGACAAGACTGGAAAGTGCTTAAGAGCTCATGGGAACGCAAAAAAATAAATGAAATTTCCTGTTGACAAATGTCGATAGAAATGATATTCTAGATAAGCTGTTTCGAACGACAGAGATGATCGGAACAAACAGCAAAAAAGAAAGCAAAAAAGAAAAATAAAAAAGTTGTTGACAAGCGATTGTGAATGTGATAATATAAATAAGCTGTCGCTGAGACGACACCAAAGAAAAAGAACCTTGATAATTAAATAATAGACAACAACCCTGAAGATTCTTTAAGAGAAAATTCAGAACGGACATTGAATGACAATGTCGACCTTAAAACAGTAAAAGGGATAAGAAAGCTAGTAGTTTTCTTGACCTGGAACGAACTTTGATTTTAAATCCGAGTCAAATCGGAATTAAGATTTTTAAACGAGAGTTTGATCCTGGCTCAGGATGAACGCTGGCGGCGTGCTTAACACATGCAAGTCGAGCGAAGCACTTAAGTTCGATT
>NZ_ATVU01000034.1:0-24511 GCF_000420885.1 Dorea sp. AGR2135
TTCATTTTTATATCCATTCCTTTCGCGCTGCTCAAGGCACAAAACGTCATGAAAAAACGTTGGCTTATTGCAGCTATCTTTTTATAATTGTTTCCATAGGGATATTCAGTATACTACAAATCACGGGGAGGTGAGTGGGCTGTCCGTTCATCGGATGACCGTATTTTTATATGTGTAGAATGCTTTTTCAAGCACAAATAAGTGTGCCCTGAGCACGTAACCTTATCTTTGTAAAAACAACTCTCGTTTTTATCCTAAGCATTCAGTCAATGCTGTCTACTCCCTATAATCTATTGAACCTATGGTTCTGAAAGGAGTCCCTATGGCTTTAAAAATTGTGTATCAAATCTGTTGTGGTATTGATGTTCACAAAACTTTTGTTGTTGCCTGCATCGCTTCCACTAACAAACAAGGTGTTACCATCTACAAGCGCCATCGTTTCTCAACCTTCACACAAGGGTTAAAGGAATTGTTACAGTGGCTGCTTGACAATCATTGTAAGGATGTCTGCATGGAATCTACCGGTAAATACTGGATTCCTATTTACAATGTTCTGGAAAAAGATTGCAACATTGTTCTTGCTCATCCTAAATATGTTAAGGCTATCCGTGGAAAGAAAACTGACAAGAAAGATGCCAAATGGATTGCTGACCTCTTCAAGCATGATCTTGTTGCCGGTAGCTTTATGCCACCCGCTGATATCAGACAGCTTCGTGATCTGATGCGCTATCGTTTTAAACTGACCTGCTTTATGTCCAGCGAGAAGAACCGTCTCCAAAACTGTCTCACGGTTTCCAACATTCAGTTGGCTTCCGTTGTCTCGGACCCCTTTGGTAAAAGTTCTCAAAGAATCCTGGATAAGATTCTCGAAAATCCTGATGATACTTCTTTTGATATTGAACCTTTAATTCATGGTTCCATGAAGAAAAAACTTCCCGAACTGGAACTCGCTATTGACGGTTTTATCACACCTGAACAAGCTGGTAAATTAAAGGTTATCAAAAAGCACTTTGAAGATTTGGAATCCCGGAAAGCAGAGCTAGAAAAACTGATCCTTGCGCTCGCCAGTCCCTATCAGCAAGAACTCGACCTAATCCTAACCGCTCCATCATTCAAAAATAAATTCACTGCTATCGGAATCATTTCCGAAATTGGTGTGAACATGGAGGCTTTTCCTTCGGCGAAACACTTATGCTCATGGGCTGGTCTTACTCCAACCAACAATGAAAGTGCAGGGAAGAAAAAATCTGTCCGGGTTTCCAAAGCCGGATGTTATATCAAACCACTTCTAGTTCAATGTGCCAATTCAGTGGTTAAAAGTGAAAAACATCCTGAAATCCGTAACCGCTATCTTCGTTTAAGAAAACGTCGCGGTCACAAGAAAGCAATCATTGCAATAGCAAGAATGCTTCTAACAGCATTATACAATATGCTGAAAAATAAGGAACCCTATAATGCTGAACTTTACCGAAAAAGTGATGCTCTCCCTGTCAATCGTGAGATTACAATTGAACAGGCAATCTTAATTGCACAGTTCCAAGGTTATAAAATCAAGTCAGCTACTGAATAGACCTTAACTTTGCTACATATTCAATTTTAAATGACCACCATCTGATGGTCTTTTTGTGATGTCCTTAATGGAATGGATATCCTCTACTATTCTTTTTCAACCTTTCACCTATGCAAAACAAGGGCAGAATTACTTCTGCCCTCTTCCTTATTCAAATAATTTATAAAGCCATCTCATAAATAATATTATATATGCTGCAAAGCATAATGTCACAATAAATGTTTCTAAATCGAATCGATGTGTTAATGACCTAATAACACCAACACCTTCTATTGTTTGACCAGCATAGATAAGTGTTGCATTCTCATTGGAACCTGGTGTATAAAATACTCGAATACTTCCTGTCGGACATTCCTGCACTGACATCTCCAACATATACTTTTTATCTTTAGTTGCATCAATTCTATCAAATTTAATTTTAAAAAATTTACCATTTCGCACTTTCTTTAAATCTGTTTTTCCTTGTGCAACTACTTCTTTTGAATCCTTTTCTATTATTTTATACGCCATTATCACCTGGCTCTTGTCCAAAACTCCATCTGCCGCAACTTTCAACGAAATACCATCCATATGATTCTCTTTACATACAAATGATTGTTCTAACTTTTTCCCTTGTTCTAAGGTAATTGATTGGAATGCACTTGTATCACAAGATGTATCATAAATAGATACTGCTTTATCAATAATTGCATATACACCTGCCAGACAAAGAATAATCAAACCAATCACAATAACTTTTATTTTTGATTTCATCTTTTTAACTCCTATCCTATGAAGCACTGTATATCTCAGCAATGTTCTTTGATTCACCAAACATCTTCACTACACCTTTATCCAGCCACACTACTTTATTGCACAGTTCTTCTACCTGCTGAATGCTATGTGAAACAAATAATAATGTTGTGCCCGCATCCAACATACGTTTTATACGGTTTTGGCATTTTTCCTGAAATCTAAAATCACCTACTGATAAAACTTCATCTACAATTAAAATATCTGGCGTACCAATTGTTGCAATTGAAAATCCTAGTCTTGAAACCATTCCTGAAGAAAAATTCTTAACAGGTACATTCATAAAATCATGTAGCTCTGAAAATTCAACGATATCATCGTAATACTGCTCCATCATTTGTCTTGAATATCCAAGCAATGCTCCATTCAAAAAAACATTCTCTTCTGCAGTAAGATTCATGTCAAATCCTGCACCCAATTCAATTAGCGGCGCAACAGTTCCATTCACAGATACGCTTCCTTTGGTTGGTTTTAGCACTCCGGCTATAACCTTTAACATTGTACTTTTTCCGCTACCATTTAAGCCAATTAATCCTAATGCATCTCCACGATTAATACTAAAGCTTACATCTTTCAAAGCCCAGAATTCTCCATACGATAATTGTCGCTTTATCGTTTTAATAACATATTCTTTAAAATTATCTACTCTTTCTGATGCAAGACTAAAACGCATCGATACATGATCAACACGAATCACTTCTTGATTCTCCATACTTTCTCTCCTTATATATACAATATAAAGTCATCTTGATTTTTGTAAAACACATATAGTCCAAATACCAGCATAATCAAACATTCAACAATGGCAATTATCATTGATGCAATACTTGGTAATGAATTATATATCATAACATTTCTAAACATTTGCAATATGTTCGTTATAGGATTCAATTTTACAATCGGTGTTAACCATGCCGGTAAAATTGACATTGGATAAATAACTGGTGTTAAATACATAAGTGCTGTCACAAACACAGAATATAAATGCATAATATCTCTGAATTTCACAGTAATCGCTGATAATATTAATCCTACTCCCAATGAAAATAACACAATAAATATCAGTGGAATAGATACTAAAAGTACTGTATAATGCAATTCTACTCTCATTGCAAGCATCACTAAAATCAAAGCTGTAAATGATGCCAACAAGTTAATTGTACTTGAAAATACTCGAGATAATACAAACAAATATTTCGGTACATATATTTTTTTCAACAATGATCCATTGTCCATAATTGCTGACATAGATGCCGTTGTGGCTTCTGAATAAAAATTAAATATCAATTGTCCGCTTAATAAATAAACCGGGAAATATTCCACATCAAATTTAAACAAATTAGAAAACACTACTGACAAAATAATCATCATAAACAGTGGATTTAACAATGTCCATAATACTCCTAACACTGATTTTCTGTATTTTGTTTTTATATCACGTGCAATAAGTTCTCCCAGCAATGGACGAAACTTCTTAAAATTCTGTATATATATTGACACTTTCTTTCCTCCACTTTTTCTTAATATGGTCAAACAATCTTTTTTAGTATATCATTATTCCTCTCATTTAACAAGTTCTCAATTTAATTAACACGATACATACTTAAAATATTATTTTCAATATTCTCCCATTTTCGCTCTTGCGCCGTTTTTTGACCGTTTTCATATAATACTTCTTGTAATACTCGATTCTCCTGCAGCTCTTGTAATAACAGTTTTGCTTTTTCTATATTCCCAGCATCGTATAATAAACAATTTTCTCTATCTTTTAAATATTCGACATTTCCACCATTCGGCACAGCAATAACATATCCACCTGTAGCCATCATTTCAAGCGGAGGATAAGAAAAGCTTTCTAATAAGCTCGTTTTTAAAAGCACATCACATTGGGTATATATCTCCGGAACTTTTTCATATGGAATCTTGTGCAGAAATCGTTCTACTTTATACCATGATTTAGGCTCTGCATTATAAGACATATACCATACTTCATATTGATTTCGGTCTAATTCATTTGTTATTTCAAAAGCCTCGTCCACATTTTTATAATCTACCGCACAATCCCCTTCAATAAGTATCCTGATTTTTCCGGTCATCTCTCTTTTATGACATGCAAATCGTTCCGTCTCCAGACCATTCGGAGCATAGCTTGATTCATGTCCATACTGCTCTTTTAACCACTGCTGACACCATTTTGAAATAGTTAAAAAATTCATATCTTTCCCTGGCATATAGGATTGATTTGCTCTTATTCTTAACGGATCTCCTTCGGTATAAAATCCTGTTTCCCAATTTTGCACAAGATACATCTTGATTTCTGCTCCAATACATTGATCTACAATATCTACCGTTGTCCACATCGTAGCTATCATATATCTTATTTTCCCACGTATCTCTGTATCTTCCAAATTAATTACTGGAATTTTATATCCTTCAAATTCGCACCACTTCTGTTCTCCACTTAATAAAAATAATCCAACATCTTTTCCTGCTTTTTGTAACATAGTGGCATGTTTCAGTGCTACTTTTATTCCACCACTGATTTCCAACCCCGGCAATACAAATATATAGTTATCATTCAATTCATTCCCCATGATTCTTGTCAAATAGCTGCCGCTACGAACAGTTGAAGAATGTGTAATACAATATTGATATGCTTGTTCTCCCAATTTTTTTCGATATAACGAATCTGTAATCAAACGCTCTAACTCTACTTTCCATTCGTCATTATCTTTACATAAAACTCCTGTCTCGCCATTCTTGATACAATCATGAAATGCTCCAATATCACTAGCTATTGTCACAACCTTTACCAGTGCAGCTTCCGTCCATTTATTTTCCGACTTTGCTTTATTAAAAATTGTATCTTCCAATGGTGCAAGATTAATATCCATCTCTGCTAATATCTCAGGAAGTTTTTTCCAGTCTCCAAATGGATGTTTTTTTATTCTTTCTTTCCATGGATTTAACTCTACCGGCAAATCCAGTTCTCCTGTCAAGTATAACTCAACATTTTCATACTTTTTCAAGACTTCTATAAGAACCGGTTTTATCATTTCAAAATCTGCATTATGAGTAATACTTCCACTAAAATAACCTATTTTTACTTTTGTATTATCTTTTTTAATCTTAACAATTGCTTCTTTTGATAATTGAATCATTTTTTCAGAAGCGACATTACGATTAATATATACCTTCGGAATATATTTTCTCAACTCTTCTGCCAGACAATCTGTCGATGTAATTGCAAAATCACACTTTCTAAGCAACTTCTGCATATTCATAACATTATTATCATATGCCTTTTTATCTTCTTCTGGCATTGCCATCACATATTTTATCTGATCTGTATATTGAGTATCTATTACCAGATCATCTATATCATAAATGATTGTTTTATTTAACTGTTTTGCCAAATCAACAAATGTGCCTATTGTCTCTGTCATTGGGCATCTAAAAAATACAAATGCCCGATAATATCTGATTTGATCAATATCTAATTGTGTAAAATATACCTCGTCTGTGGAATAATTGTATGCTTCCAATTGTTCTCTCTGATGCTTTACGCGATAACGCCATGGATGTGGCAAATCTTCTCCGCAGCCACTTATAAATAATATGTCCTTGTATTTTTTTTCGATTTTCCGTCTTAATTTTTTTTGATTTTCAAGATAACTCTTTGTTTTTTTTGCACAGCCTTGTATTCCTTCTTCTTTCACTGCCTTTATTGCTTTTTTTACCAATTGTGTTGTTCCCATTTTTCCACCTATATCTTACCAAGTTTTTTCAATAATGGATGATAATAATTATCTTCTCGTTCAATTCTGTCTTTCCATCGCTCAAAAAGTAAATCATCATTGTTCCAAAAATCTTTGATACTTTTATCTCCAGTATACTTCATAACTGCAAAACAATTCCATACATTCCAGTAATGTTTCTCTAGACATTTCAAACATATCTCTATATCAGCACAATCACCTAAATCAGTTTGAAATCCTCCTGCTCCATCTAATTTTTCTTTTGCTATCATCATACACACACTTGTCAATAGCGTGGTATTCCGTACATGTCGCATATTTGCCTCGTATCCTTGTTCTCTCCACTCTAAACCTTCATTCATAATATGAATTCCTTCTTCTTTGTCAAGAATTCCCCCTCCAAACACAACCTGTTCCTCACTATTTTTTATGCTCACACCTACTACACCTACATCCTGACGGCTTGCATACATTAATAACTCTTCTATCCATTCTTTCCTTTCAGGAATACACTCACAATTCATGTACACTTCGTATTGTCCAGTCATACTTTTTCTTGCATTTTCAAACCATTCATACCGGTTCTTATAATCATTTTTTCTCAAAGTTATAATTTGTATCTGCTCTTCATCATAATCAAAACTCATCTCTGCTGTAGTAATAATTTCCAAAGGCCTATAACTTGTTTTTTTCAAAAGTTCTTTGATATATACTTGATAATCTATTTTTTCTTCTGTCCACAAACACAAACTGACTACTGGTGTTTGCGGAACTTCATATTCTATTCTATATATGGTTTCATATGGCAAATTACATTTTACAGTTCCTTTTTCTCCGCTTCTTTTTAATTGATCCGATATGGCTTTGATAGCTGCATCTACTGCATATTGTTTTACTGAGAGATTCTGAGCAACAGATCCTGCATGGACTCTCCAATAATACAATATCTTAGGAATATGGACGATTTTCTCTGCTTTTTCAGTCAATCGCAACACCATATCATAATCTTGACTTCCTTCATATTCTCGTCGATAAAATTCAGTCATATTATCTAGCAACTGTTTCTTAAAAACAACAAAATGACAAATGTAATTATGAGACCTTAATTCATCCTTTCCAAATCCAGACTTACACACAATATCAATTGAATCTTCTATTTTTTTTTCAAACTTCATTTCATCTGTGTATATAAAGTCTGCACTATTCTGTATCTCTTTCATGCATTCATATAATGCTGATTCATGCAAGATATCATCATGATCCAAAAGTCCCAAATATGTTCCTGTTGCCATCTGTATTGCTTTATTTGTATTGCCTACAATACCTTCATTTTCTTCTAATTTTTTATATATAATCCGATTATCTGCCTCCATATATTTCATACATATTTCTCTTACATATTCATGATCCAAGTCGCTTCCATCTGCCAGGCACAACTCCCAATTTGAATACGTTTGCTTTTCCACAGAATCTATCAACTGTATTAAAAAATCTTTAGGTGTATTATAAAGAGGTGTAATAATACTAATCTTCTCTTCACATTCAAACTTAAACTCTTTCTGTTGCTTTCTTTCCTCCTCGTTTATTAAATGATAGTCACGTATAATCTTTAGTTCTTTTTTTAATGTTGCTTCCTTATTCACATAATTTTGTATTGCATTTATCAAACCTTCACGTTTTATCTTGCCAAATATTTTTTTTAATTTATTCTGCACTGTTTTTCTTCCCCTTTAACGTATATTAGCAGTATCTTCTGATACTGCTAATATACATCAATTACACTTTACATTTCAATCTTTTTTGCCCTAATATCATCTTTACTGCTTAAATCCTATTTATCTTTACTTCTATAATTCATTAAGCCTAACTTCTCAATCATCTTTAATGATGCAGAATATAATGAATCAACACTTGTCTCATCTGCCAATTCACCCAGTGAATATTTAGCCACTATTTCTGCATGACCTCCACATTTAAATGAAACAATCGGTACATTCAACAGCACCAGTTCTTGAACAACATATGAAAAAGTTTCATTGCAAATACTTGAAAATACTACAAAATTAATCTTTTTTTCTGTTAGAATTTTTCCAAGTTCTTCCTTATCATAATACTCTGTCGCTTCAAATTCTGTCTCTTTTACCGATGGCCCTATAATTAATGGTTTTACATTATATTCCTTTTTCAACAAATCCATTAATTCTTCAAAAAACTTCGCCCCTTTAGGTGCATCATATCTTCCGACAAATCCAATATTAATTAAATACTATTTTTAGGCGAAGTATAATGTGTTGCGTTTTTACTCAATGTAGAACTATGATAAATCACTTTCCCTGTGTGTTAGGATAGTTGTCAGTGAAAGACAATTACTTTTGTGGTAGTATATAGCTATCATAGGAAGCGAAATTTTCTTTTAGTTGATTAATATATTCTGTTATAACAATGATAATTGTAGCTATTAAATCATTCTGTGAATTCCAATTGTCTACCCTCGAATAATACTTCATTCCGTCAGAAAACCAGTTAACATTGTTATGAGAGCCAAACAAACGTCCTTCTTTTTTTCCATACAGTTCAAAATGCAACAATGGATTATAATTTATAATATCTGGATTATTATTCATATACATTTCTGTTGAAAAATATGGAGATGGATCATACCCTAATTTCCATCCGATATTCAAATAGTGACTTACCGCTTCTTCTTTATTTATATGATACATTTCCGAATACCATTCACTATTAAACAAAGATGAATTTTATATCACTTTCTCTACAATAATTACTGGTTCATTTTGTGAATCAGCCCCCCTTTTTAAATTAGTGGCTGATTCATCATATGCAACAATTTTTCTCTTTAATATCTTTTTTAACATTACAAATTTTCCTCATTATCCTACTATTGTCTTGAACACTTCCAGCTCCATGTCATCTGTCATATACTCTTTCATAACTCTTTCATGTGCAGCAACTGCTAATTGATTTCTTAAATCATCATTTTTAATAAACTGCTGCAATTTGTTTGTCCATTCTTCTGAATTTTTGCACAAAAATCCATCTACGCCATCTTTTATTACAGTAGCTAATTCGTTATTCCAACTCGCAATCGTCGGAACTTTCACCAAGGCAGCTTCCATCCACTTATTTTCAGATTTGCATTCATGAAATATCATATTTTCTAAAGGCATTAAATTAATATCCGCTTTAGCTATAAGTTGTGGTAAGTCTTGCCAGGCAACAAACTTAAATGTCTCAATCTGATCTTTTACCTCATTAAATTCTGCTGGTAATTCAATTTGCCCGCCTATTAACAAATGTACATTGACATTTTTTCTCATGATATCAAGTAATTCTTCTTTGATACTTTCAAAATCATCATTATGAGTCTTTGTTCCACTAAAATACCCTAATGTAATATAATCTTTTTCAACCTTATCTACTGTCAATGAAGCAATTGTCATCTCCATACTTGCTACATTTCGATTAACAACCACCATTTTTCCGGGGAACTGTTCTTCTATCACTTTCTTTAAACTTAAAGTAGACACAATATATCCATCACAAAGGGTCATACAGTTTTTAATCAATTTTGTATAGTTTTCGTAATTTCTATATTCTTTTCCTCTCAAAAAACCGGTATCTTTAATATCCTCATAATTAAAAATATAATCATCAATATCATAAAATATGTTTTTGTTCAGTTTCTGTACTTTCTTTTTTAATCTCTTCAGTTTATCAAAATCCGAAATTCTATAAGCAACTACACTATTGTATTGCTTCAAATTACATTTTTTAACATCTTTTATTGATACACACTCTGATGAAATTCCTTTTCGTATCAATTGCTCTCTCAAATGATCAATTCGATACCTCGATGAAAATGTAACTTCCTGAACCACAAAAAGTATTTTTTGAGTATTTATTTTTTTATTACAGCACTCTTTAATAACTTGATTTCTCGTTATTGTCTCATACACAGACGTTGCTGAAATCTTTGGGATAATAATTCCTTTCTCATATTTTTTCACTCGTTCAGCTGGTGCCCCGATGTCAAAACACATAACAGGCATTCCCATCTTCATAATTTCTTCTGTTGTATATGAAAATGTTTCCGGCCATATTGATGGTATCAAAAATGCGTCTATATCGTTTTCTAAAGTCAACCTAGGGATTGATCCTCTTGTATATGCTCCTGTCTGACTAAATACCGGACTATTAATATCAACACATGAAGTTCCAATCAATTTTATCCGTATATCTAAATTTTCTTTTTCAATTCTATCTACTAGTTGTGCAACAATATCTCCACCTTTGTGCTTTGTCAAAACTCCTAAAAGTCCTATATTCAAGGTCTTCGTAGTCTTATTTTTCTTTTCTATCCGTGGCATGTATCCTATTTGATGCGGAATCACTACAATATTCTCTAACATGCCAAATGTTTTTTCAGCAATTTCTTTAGTGCTATTAGAAAATACAACAACCTCATCACAAGATCTTAAAAATGTTTTCCATTCCTCTCTCCATTGTTCCATGGAACCATAATCTAACGCCTGTAATGATTTATTATTTTTCAAGCACTGATTACAAGTCTCACACGATGGCAACTCACAGTATTTATCTTCATTATTAAGTAAATTAATTGTAGGACAAACTGCAAAGAAATCATGGAATAACATTTTTACAGGAATGTTATTCTTTTTAGCTGTTTCTTTTATATTTTTTAATTGCTCATACAATACTGGATAAGTTACTAATTCATTAATCCAAATTTCATCGATACACAAATATTCCAATATCCTTGGTAAATTTTTTGTATCATTATATTGCATCTTTAATTCATCATTTTTCCAATAGTAACTAATTTTAAATAAATCTTTCAGATAATCATAACGAATAATAATAAATTCCTTACCTTCAGCCAGGCATTGCTTCTTCTTATTTTCTAAATATTTAGTTGCCCCTCCTCCAAGTGAATGGTCAAACGCAAGAATAGTTTTTTCTGTTTTATATTTACGTAATAATTCAAACTCTACACTCTGTCTTATATCCTTATTAGGATCCTGTGCACAAAATTTCGCAACATCACTGCTATAAGCCGGATGTTTCTGCAATAACTTTTTTTCATGCTCTTTTAAATATCTTTTTTTATCTTCACTTTTGAAACTTCCACCATGATTATGAAAAACAAAAAGATTCTCTACATGAACATTTTTATATCCTTTTTCTATTGCACGTTGACACCAGTCATTCTCTTCTCCATAACCTTTTCCAAACGTTTTTGCATCAAAATTACCAATTTCCTGAAGAACTTCCCTATTGATTCCCATGCAAAAACCAACTCCGGTTGGCAACTCTTCATATCTTGGCTGTATCTTTTTGAATTCACTGTCAATCTGTTCTACAGTTAAATCCAAAAATAATTTATTATCATAACCAAATTTAGGAAAACTACAAATTGTACCACAAGTCGTATAAGGTGTCGTCGATGCTATCTCTTTATTTTCAAATATTGGGAGCATTAATCTTTCAAGCCATTGACTTGGAAGTTCTACATCCGTATTCACAAGTGCAACATGGTTTTGACTAATAGCAAATCCTCTGTTGACCGTCTGAACAAATCCTAAATTTTCTTCATTATTCAATAGTATTACATTATCATTTTCTTTGGCATATGCTTCCAGATAATCTTCAACGCGAGTATCAGGACTTTTATCATTAATCAAAATCAATCTGTAATTCATATCTGTTAACTTTATAGATGGCAACAACTTTTCTAAATACTGATAACCATTGTATACAGGTACAATAATATCAACACTCTGTGCATAATACTCTTTTGGAAATTCAAATGTATAAGAATTTTTACTATTCATTTCCATTACAATGTCAACCACTTTTTCCGTTGAATCAATTTCTACAACTCGGCCTTCTCTCTCTTTATTGACTTCGCCATCACTAATCACTTTTCCAAGGCGTAACCTATATTTTTTACTTTCACATGAAAATACTAACCAAACATTATATTCCTTAATATTTTCAACAATCGCTTGAGCATAAAAACCACTTTGTTTTGCATTATCAATTTTTAAATTCTGATACACATCATTTCTTGTAACTCCATATTTTCCCTTTATCAAAAAACTGGACTTAGTTTTATCCTCAATCAAAAAATGTACATTCTTAAATCTGTATTTTGTCGAGCACATCCAACCTCTTATTGTTAAAATGTTGCCTGATTGTCGACATTCATCTACAATATAATAAATTCCCATTTTTTTTTGCTGTATTCTAGAAAACATAACCTTACAAATAATTAGATATATATCTAATTATCTTCCTCCTTTTTGATTCTATATAAGCCAATACCTCTTAATTAAAATATAAATTATATAAACATACAATGTCAGCCCCATAACTTTTAATATCAAATTCTGTTTTTTTGATTCCATAAAAGTAGAAGGTGGAATAGGCAGAAAAAACAATGAACAAATAGGAAGATAATATCTTCCCTGTAATCCTCCAATATAAGGAATTTGATATAATGCTTCTTTTATTTCATAAGTTTCTTCTGCAAATTCACTTCCGTACAATGTTACCATGATTGTATGATTTGTTAATGCAATTGTAATAAATAAACACAATATAATTGCTGTTCCTTCAATAATTAAAGCATCTTTTAATTTTATATGTTTTTCATCATTTGCATTATAAACAGTTGCAAACATAATAACAATTAAAAAAACAATTATTGCGACGCCTAAACATATCGGCGTATCCAACCAACCCAAATTCCCTACTGTAGAAACAAACAAAAACTCCCCCCATGTTCTTCCAGTAGCATATAACAAATAAATTGCTCGTTTCCATTCTATTACAAATCCATATATTATTTGAACAAACCATACTTTTCTAAATATGTATACTCCTACAAACACAAGTAAAATCGCACCTATACTTATTGGCACCATTACACTTTTTATAATTTGAGCATTAATTTTACAAAATCCAAGATTGATATGTATTTTATCTAATGGCAAAATAAAAATTAAAATTATAAACAATATATATGGAATCTTTATATAAGTTATTATTCCCCAAATCAATATTATTCCCATAATATCTCTCAATTCTATATATGTTTTTTCATATTTCAAATATAACATATAAGAAATAAACAAATAGCATAACGGGATTAATACAGCATCATAATTTATACTGGCTGCCTGTTGTAAAGCCATTGGAAAGATCATAAACCATGCCATCATATTCTTTTTAATTGGCATAATCTGCAATGCTTTATAACAAATATATGAATAAAACAAAAGCGCAAATAATTCTCCTAATTGCAATACCCAAAAAGCCGGTAATCCGAATATAATTCCTATATAAATACCTATCGTTGCAGGAAGATGCTTTATAACTGCCACCGTTATTTTCTTAGGTAGCATTTCCTTCCTTGAATATATCGGCTTTTCTGTTAATACATTTTTCTGTTCTTCTATATTAATTTTTTTATCGTAATTATATGCTATATCTTCTGTTTCAAGTTCTATACTTTTCATTATGTTAGAAGCAAATTTCTCTAGCCCTACTGAATTTCCAATCATATTTAAATGAGAATATTCATCAGGAGTTTGCCCTGTCGGAACTAATATAGACATAATCAATCCTAATATCAATATAAAAATTGCTACTCTTTTTTCTTGTCCCACTACCTTATTTTTACTATTCATTTTAAAATTCCATTCTTTTATTAGTAAGTCCTTTTGATTTAGTCTGCTGTTTTTCAACTCCAATTTCTTCCATTGCCTCTGCAATACTATCCTGAGTCGATGTATCTCCATTTTCGTCAATAGTAATAACTGGAGTTTCTATCGCATCTTCGCTATTCTCATTTTCAATAGCACTTTGCATTTCTATATGTTTACTTTTTTGTTCTTCACATACTTCCCCCACACTAAAATATGCATTTATTTCTAAATCTTTGGCAGAAAAATAGCAACTTTGACCATCGTAAAATGCATATACTCCACTTATATGATAAGTTCCTCGCTCAAAATTATTTTGGAACAAATAAACATTGTCTATATTCTTTATCTGACTAAGTTTTATTTGCTCGCCATTTTCGTTTTCAACTAGTAACTCCAATTGTTTTATATTATTGTCTTCTAATGCAACAATAATATTTTGTTGTTCTCCAACTGCTTGTTCTGCTTGATTTATATATATTTTTTTTAATTTTAAAGTATTCTCTTTTCCATGAGTTGATGATAAATCGGACTTTGATTCATCATTCTCTAAATTGTTCGCTGTATCTTCATTTTCTACTGTATTTTCACTTTCTACTGTGTTTGCACTCTCAACTATATCTTCATTTTCTACTGTATTTTCGCTTTCTATTGTGCTTTCACCGGTTTGTTGCTCAAATCTATTTTCCTCTAAAACATTTCTATCTTCTGAGTTAGTTCCCGTCGCATACACATTTTCTATTGAAAAGGACGTTATTAAAATTGTGAAAATCATAAATAATGATACTATCCGAAATAGCTTTTTCATATTATACTCCTTTTATTTCTTTAGCTTTACATTATAATTACATGAATAATCATCTGTTACTTTTGTTACTTTCTTCAAACAATGCTACCTCTTGCGCTAATTTTTTCACTTGATTTGACATTCTGGATACAGCTATTGTCAACACAAAAATAATTACTAACGAAAAACAAAAACCCAGAAAAAATAACATATTGATAGGATTTGCTACCCCAGCCTTAACAGCTAACCATGTTATTGCTTGCGGAAAACAGTCCAATACTACTATTGCGATTCCAACACCTAGCCACGTTAAAGCATATCTTAATTCCAACTCTTTTTCACGAATCATATTTACAATTACACAAAGAGCTAAAATTATAATAACACCTACTACTATCTGGACTCGAATATTCATAATTAATCCTCCCTTTAATTTCTTATTCGTTCAATCAATATTGCCAGTGTCACCTTTATCATATAATATATAGATTTTTTAGGTGATATCGAAGATACACCACCTTGTCTTTCCAACATAACTACTGGGATTTCCTCAATCTTCATATTTTTTCTTAAAACAGCTACTATACTTTCCGGTTCTGGATAATCTCTTGGATAGTCTTCTGAAAAGATTTCCATAACATTACGTCCTATCATTCTTAACCCTGATGTTGGATCTGTAATTTTTTTTCCTGTCAACACTTTTATTAATTTTGAAAAGAACTGAATTCCCATTCTTCTTGTTATCGATGACTGAAACCCCTTTTTTTCAATAAATCTTGACCCAATAACCATATCCACTTGATGTTCTATCAAGTAATCAGCCATTGTATTCAAAAACTCTGGATCATGCTGTCCATCTCCATCAACCTGTACCGCGACATCATATCCATTTTCATAAGCATATTTATATCCTGTTTGAACCGCACCACCAATTCCTAAATTAATTGGTAAATTTACTATATTAAACTCTTTTTCTTCGCATATTTTTCTGGTATTATCAGTCGAACAATCATTAATAATTACATAATCAAAACCTTGCGCACTTTTTTGTATTGCGTTTACAGTTCGTTCTATATTTTCTTCTTCATTATATGCCGGTATAATAATTATCTTCTTCACGTTGTTACTTCTCCTCACATATTTTTTCCACTTTATGCGCCACGATATCCCATATGAAATTATCCATTATTCTTTGATATGTAAGTTCTATTCCTCTTTTCCGTTTATCCGGATTATTAATAATATCCATTAATGCATTATACAATAATTCCTCTTGATTATTTAATATCACACTTCCATATTCATCATTTATTAAAAGCTCTTTTGCTCCGCCTCTCGCTGTTGTTAGAATATAACATCCACAAGCAGCTGCCTCTAATATGGAAGTTGAAAATCCTTCCGAAAAAGATGGTAAACAAAAAATATCTGATTCCGATAATAATGTCACTATATGCTCAAAGTCAATTCTTCCTACTGGAATAATATGTGTGTTTTTTCTCATATTAACTTCATCTTGCATATCTCCATCACCTGCAATAAACAAATAAACATCTTCCCGTTCTTTATTTATTTTATCCATTACATTCAAGAGACTTGGCAATCCTTTTTCTTTAAGAAGACGCCCTGTAAATGTGATAACTATCGCATTTTCTGAAATAGTATATTTTTCTCTATACATTTTTTTCATATTTTTCTGTATATTTTTCACTTCCTCAAGATCTATTGAATTATACAGAATACCTTTTGCTTTAATGTGAAAATGTAATAACCACTCATTACACGCACCTGAAACACCATAATAATCTTTGCAAAATATTTGATCAATTTTCGTTAAAGAATGTTCAAAAACAGCCCCAACAAAATCCCAAAATTTATTATGCACTGATAAATGGCTTGTACCATGATCAAGTGTAATACATTTTGCTTTTATCCTTTTTGCAAACATCATACCATACAACGAATGCGGATAAAATCTTGTGTTCACAATTACCATATCAAACTTCTTTTTCTTCAGAACCCTATTGATTTTCCAAAATCTCGCATTCACTTTTAATACTGGATATCTCCCAGCCAATAAATTCCAACAAGGAACACGATAAACGGGAATTTCATTTACTCGTTCATATTCTGGTAATCTATATACATTTGAAGTTACGATAACAACTTCATTTCCATCTTCAATTAATTTTTTAGCTAAATTATACGTGTACCGCTCAACTCCTCCTAAATGAGGAAAATATTGAGCTGCAAATATACAGTACCTTTTTTTTGTTTTACTATTCACCTTATTGTTCCTTTAATTCCTTTCCGTCTTTCCTTAAACATATTATAAAAATCAAAAATGTAACTATTAGAAAAACCATCATACTTGTAGAATAAGCAAAGGCTGCACCTAACACTCCCCATTTATCAACCATCTTGCCGATCACAATTTCTATATATATCCATGACAAAACATACGAAAACAACAAAAGATATTGTCTTCGAATTACAATCAACGCATTATCAAAAACATATGAAAATGTACATAAACACCCACCAGTTATCATAATTAGTAATTCCATTCGGTATTTTGACAAATCCAAGCCATATAAAATTGAAAGAATTGGTATTCCAAGCCATGCACTTCCCCCTAATACAATAATTGAAATTCCTAGAAGGCATATAAATATCATACCCACTATTTTTAAAAATCCCTTCTTTCGTCCTGCATTCCATTCAATTGCCATCTTGGTCAATAGTGGTCTAAAAACAATATATATTAATGTTAAAACTGAAGCCGGCATAAATAATATATTAAATACTGTTTGCATCCCGCTTTCCATTCTTCCTTGCTCTATTACATAATCGATTCTAATTTTAGGTATATTTATAATCGCAGTCATTAAAAAAGAGTTTACAAATATAGGAAATCCCTCTTTAACCAAACTCCACACCCATCGTTCATTTTTTGTCCATTTTTCTTTTATGTCAAATGCTTTAACTTTCAGTGAATACCTAACATTGAACACGATAAAGCTACATATATAACTAATCAACAATATCAAACATGAGATCAACAAATTTCTTAATATCATTAAACTTGCAGAAAAAAGTATTATAGCAAGAAATATTCTATATGTAATAGCTTTTCCCACCAAATCTAATCTTTCTTTTTGTTGAAAATACCCCTCATATACATCGGCCAAAGACTCTACAAGTCTAATTAAGCAAATAATAAAAATAACAATTGTTTTATATATATCATAATGCTTACTCAGTAAATATCCCACACTACACACAATCATTACAATTAACGTAAATATTCGGAATATCAAATATTGTCCAAACTTAAACTTTTCTGTAACATCAGTAGCCTGGTACATTCGAATTTGATAAGTACCAATTGTCGCCATAATCTGACTGATTGACCACCCAATACTAAATATATCCGCCTCATCACTTTGTAACATTCTTGTTACTACCATTAACGTTATTACTGACAACAATGAATTAAATAAACTTCCCATTATATTCCATATGAACACTTCATTTTGATTGGGTTTACAATTAATATCTCTCATATATCTTTATTTTCTCCCACTTTGTTCAAATAAAAACATTGTAGTTCATTTGCAATGTTTTCAATATCATACCCTGCTTTTACAATATTAGATTTAGAATTTTCCCTTTGAAAACCTGATATTATTTTTATTATCTCATCAGCCCACTTCGACGCACCCTTTTTCAAGCTTTGTTTCCACACATGCTTTGTTACTACAGCTTCATCAGGAATATATTCAGAAAAAAAACACGGAAGTCCTGCTGCTTGTGCCTCTATTCCTACAATTCCAAGGCCTTCATAAAATGACGGAAATAAAAAAACATCAAACAGATTCATAAGATCTGGTATATCATTTCGGACTCCTAAAAACATTACTTGTTTCTCTAAACATTTCTCTGAAACATATTTTTTAATCGATTCTTCTTCAATTCCTCGACCTGCTAACATTAAAATTGATTTTTTATCTTTTATATATATTTCTTCAAATACGTCGATAACAAATTTATGATTTTTTTCCGGCGAAAATCTACCAACATGTCCTATTATCAACTTGTTCTCAAGTCCATATTTTTTCTTTAATTTTTCATGTCGTTCCAAAGTATATTTATATTTTTCACTGTCAATTGCATTATTAACAACTTCAAATCGTTCCGAATTAATTATCTTATTTCCAAACCGATCAATTCCAGCTTGCTTTGAACACGCAAAAAAATAATTCGCAATATATCGAACTCTATAGGAAAAAATATTAAAGATAAAATTTTCTAATTTTCGATTTGATTTTGTTGCATGACTATGAGCGATTGTATAAGCACCTCTTTTTTTCGCTGCTTTTAAATATGCCGGTGCCAAACTGCCAATATGCCCATGAACAACCTTATATGGATATTTTTCAAAAAATTTTCTAAATTCTTCGCATAATCTAAAATAATTATATCCTTTAAAAGCGGTCATGCGATAAATGTTTCCACCTAGTTGTAGTATTTCATCATCATAGTCTCCTTTTTCAGAAGAAAATACCATAAAATCGAACTGAACTTTCGAGCGATCAATATTTCGATATATATTCATTATAATTGTTTCTGCACCCGCGCGATCCATTTTACCAATAACTTGAAGTACTCTAAGCATTATTCTCTCTATCCCTCTCCTACTTATAAATATCACCAAAATCAATAATATATGGAGCATGATTCACTCTTTGATCTATTGGAGGTAATTTCATATAGTCTCCATATGTCCGTTTTAAATGTTCATCAACATTATCCATAACCTCAATTGTCATATTTTCAAATTCGACTTTCTTCAACGGAAACATTTTCCTAACTGTAGAACGATATTTTAATGAACTCCCATCACCAAAGGAAGTTACTACATCGGTATCTATCATATTATATTTCGTACATTGCTTTACAAACAATCTGTAAATAAATCTAGGTGAAAAATGCATTATTTTTGCAATATAATGTACACACCAACAAATTCCTGCTGCCATATAATATTTAATTCCCGTATAAGGAATAATCGGATGTGCAGAGCCACATAAATATATTAATCTATCCAAAAAAAGTGTTATCATTTGTTGTTTCCTTGCCTGTTTTTTTTCAGGCGCAATGCAGTCAAACGGAAAAATATCTATAAATATGCACTGATCACATTCCAATTTATCACTGAGATATGAAATAAATTTTGTATCTTTTCTTTGAAATTTCGTTACACAACAAGCATATTTTTTTTCAATTTCAGGTGTCATAATTTGATATTTATCACCCATTTCTTTTTCAGCAACTTGAATAAAAATATCGTAATCTTTTCTCAACATTCCAACATCAATATCATCATCCCACGGAATAAATCCCTTATGTCTGACAGCTCCGAGCGCTGTTCCAAAAACCGCAAAATATTCTAAATTATACTTTTCACATATTTTCTGTAAATCACTTAGCATTTCCAATTGAAGCGTATGAAGCTTTTGAAGGATCTCTGGTTCATATTCTTTATTTCTCTTTATGTTTTTCATTTTATTTTTCTCCCGAAATCATTATATACTTTACAATTTTCATTTAAGTATACCATAATGTACTCAATCGGTAAAGTTAGCCTATATACATTCTATTATACTTTTAGTATTACTTTTAGTATTTTTATTTTTTAATAATAAATTCAAAAAACAAGAACAGACCATCCATTTAAGACAGCTTGTTCTTGCCTTTCCCATACTTCTAAAAACTATTCACAATTTTCATAAGATTAAATCCATATCCTGCACTTGCAGCCCAGCCTTTTCCTGCTGGATTTTCTTTTATTCCAAGCCACTCTACATAAGGTGCTGTATTTCGTGTTACATATTTAAATCTTTCATCTACTATTTGCGTTGCTTTCAAAGGTTCTGCAGATGCATATGCTTTTAAATGCTGAACCTGAGCTTTAATTCCAGTTCGCACATCTCTAAAACTGTTACCTTTTACCCCATTACCTGTTGCACCTAATCCGCCAAAGTTAAACTGATTAATTTCTACATCTCCACCATATTGAAGATATCCTGTTTCTATCATTATCTGTGCATACAAAATTTCTGGTCTAACATTTTCGAATACTGCTTCATCATATATTATTTCACAAAAAGTGACAATATCTGGCGCCCCACCTATTACTCCTAATTCTCCTACTCCATTTAAGGCATTGCTTGGATATAATTTCCCACTAGTCATATAATGAGCAACCATCTTTTCTACAACTGTAACTCTGTCTTGTCCCACTGTACTATTCCCCATAATTGACGTTACACCAGTGTAACTAAGAGCACCATTCGGGATTTTCTTTAAAGATTTATTGAAATAATACCATTGATTTTCTATTTTCTGATATCCGGTAAGCATAGCACCATTAGAATCCATATAATACCATTGATTATTTACATTCACCCAGCCTGTTCTCATTATTCCAGTTGACGAGTCTAAATAATACCAAGTATTCCCAAGTAACAACCAACCTTTTTTCGGACTTCCGTCTATAATATAATACCAATCTTCATTTTCCAGGTTCCAACCTGATTGAACATTTTTACATACTCCATCTGCTCCAAAATCATATTTTTGTCCATCAATTGTTCTTACTCCTGTAACCATAGTTCCTGATTGTTCAAAATAATAGCGTACATTACCAAAAGACTTCCAACCTGTCTTCATTTTTCCGTCATTTTCAAACCAATACCATGTATTGTTTAATAATAACCAGCCTGTTTTCATTGCTCCTGAGCTTTCAAAATAATACCAGCTATCATTTATATTCTGCCAGCCTGTTGCCATTTGCTCCTTGTCATTAAAATAGTATGTAGCACCTCCTATTTGTTTAAATCCTTTCGCATATGTTCTGTCCGAATTGCAATAATACCAGATTCCATTTTGATATATCCAGCTATCCACTACATACCCTGTATCGCAAAATTGATATCTTTTACCTTCTACACTACAGTTGCCGACATACATATTTCCAGATAATCCAAAATAATACCAATATGCTCCAAAATCTTTCCAGCCCGTTGCCATCTTTCCATCTGATTCTAACCAGTACCATGTATTTCCTAACTGTAACCAGCCTGTTCTCATAGCTCCCATACTATCAAAATAATACCAGTTATTATCAACATACTTCCAACCTGTTACCATTCTTCCGTTGCTTTCAAAATAAAACTTGTTTTTTCCTATCTGATTCATACCTACTGCCATGGTCAAATCATCTTTCGTATAATACCACGCATTATCTTTTATATACCACCCCGTCAGTATTCCTCCACTGGTTCCAAAATCATAACTTTTTCCATCTATTGTTTTTTTACCAATACACATTGCTCCATTTTTTTCAAAATAATAACTATATGCTCCAACCCTTTTCCAGCCTGTCATCATCTTTCCGTCATTTTCAAACCAATACCATGTGTTGTTCAACAATAACCAGCCTGTTTTCATTACTCCTGAGCTTTCAAAATAATACCAGCTATCATTTATATTCTGCCAGCCTGTTGCCATTTGCTCCTTGTCGTTAAAATAGTATGTAGCACTTCCTATCTTTTTAAATCCTTTCGCATATGTCCTGTCCGAATTGCAATAATACCAAATTCCATCTTGGTAAATCCAGCTATCAACCACATATCCCGTATCACAGAACTGATATCTTTTACCATCTATACTACAATTTCCAACATACATATTGCCAGATGGGCCTAAATAATACCAATATCGGCCAAATGATTTCCACCCTGTTACCATCTTTCCATCATTGTCCAACCAATACCAAGTGCTTCCTAACTGTAGCCAACCCGTTCTCATCGCTCCAGAACCATCAAAATAGTACCAAGTTTCCTCCATCTGCTTCCAACCTGTTACCATCCTTCCATCTGCTTCCAGATAAAATCTAACTCCATTAAGCGTAATCCAACCGTTTTCTCTGTAACCCGCAGCGTTAAAATGATACCACGCACCATTTATATAAGCCCATTGGTTTGCCGGATATGTTCCATCTGCATTTCTGAACCACCAACCTGTGGAATCTTGAATCCAAGTTCCTTTTGTCAGCCCAAAATAATTCACTATTCCCGCCGCATCCGCTTGTCCAAGTCTTTTTAAATTATTTTCATTTGACAAAAATGCCGCATCCGAAGAATTCGTAATAAATGCATGCTCAATTATAATTCCAGGAAATCCTGCATTTTTACTTCCTCTGATCACACCAAACTTATCAGCCAAACTCCCATCTGCATATGTATCACCTGTACCTGAATTTTCAATTTTCACACCTCGATTATATAACCCTAATGCAACCAATTGTTCTAATACTTTCGATGCAAGTTTATTTCCTTCTGCGCCTATATCGCTACGATAATTCGAGTTTGGATAATATACTTCTGCGCCATGAGCTCTAGATGCACCTGAATTCATGTGAATGCTAACATATACATTTGCACCAACACTCTTTGCATAGGCTACCCTTTTTGCATTATCATTTGTAGAAGATGTTCCCGGATTCGGACAAGCTTCGCTTTCTCTTGTCATATATACCGTTACACCACTATACTGTTGTAATTCTTCCTTGCAATAACGTGCTATTTTTAAAGTCAATACTTCTTCTCTTAACCCATTAACTCCAATTGCCCCTGCATGCGTTGCATCATGGCCTGGATCCAACACTACAACAACATTTTTAGTCTTTGCATCAGATGCTACTGCTCTACTCTTTGTTGAATCTGCCTGCTGAGCTGCAATTGCTTCTTCAATTGAATTTTCTGAAATTTGATTCCCTTCCTCATCAAACGAAACAACATCTTCTACTATTTCATTATCACTTGATGAATCCGGATTACTTATTTGTGCATCTGCATCTGTCTCCACCTCTGTATTAACACCATATTTAGCATCAATCCCAGCTTCTGAAAATTCGATTTTACGATTTTCTCCAGATACACTATAGTCTAAAGAATCCAGTTGATATTCTCCTGTTTCAGCATTTTTCACATAAGACATATCAAACATCAACGCCTCTTCATTACTCTGTGTCATTTCAGCCTGATAGGTCTTACCATCAGATACTCTATGATAATTCAATGTTGCTGCCTCAACTATAATTCCGTTTCCTACAGAAACCACAATCTGCTGCTCATCACCCTGTTCAATATATTTTTTATTAACAACAACATAATTCAATTTATCAGTTTGCTGTGTAATTTCATTTTCTTGATTCTCTTCTACTGTATCATTGTTTATTTTTTCATCATGTAAAGTAACATCTGGCACGTTTTCAGTAGTCTCCAGTTTTTGAGAATCATCATTAGATTTCATCTCTATATTTGCATCCTCTGTCACCTCTTGCTGTCCCTCTGCAAAAACTGCCTGCATCGGTGTCATAAGCAACATTGTAATTGTCAATGCTATACTAATTATCTTTTTCGCCTTCATGCTAGTTCCTTCCTTTCTTTAAGTTCATTATTTAGGCGTTTGCGAAACGCCACAAGCCGCATGAATACGGCATTTTTCTGTTATGAAAAACAAATAACCCCTCACTGGATATGGTATAATAGAGTTGACTAAAAACTAAAAACCATCACCCAAGAAAGGAGTTATTCTGATACCTATGATACCATATAAACAGCTTTCTTTAGCAGAAATTTTTACAGATTGCCAAGAAAAACTTGATAATGACAAACCTGCGTTTCTCTCTCTATTAGAAACTCATATCGACATTGATGAAATTATTCCGATTTCCTTTAGAAACCATTTTTATGCATCAACGGGCAGAACCCGTAAATACTCTTTGCAA
>NZ_ATVU01000035.1:0-23661 GCF_000420885.1 Dorea sp. AGR2135
ATTAAATAAACAACGGCTTAACCACAGAAATCTGCTGTTAATCCGCATCAATTATCATAGAAGATTTAAATTTACAGAAAAAATTTCACACCGTCGCTGACCACATCAGGACCACCCGTCCAACGGGTGGTCTTGATTGATTCATCCATCGTAAAATAATGATTGATCCACATTATCCATGGCAGCACCATTATTGTCATTATTTCTCCGTATGTATGTGTCTATTACTTACAAAACTCAAATGCCACATAATACACATAATCATTTTTTGAAAGAAAATCTTCTATTTCCTTGTTTTCTATACTTTTATGTCCTGTTTCATAAAATATCATTCCTTTTTTTTATACGCTCTTCCAGATTCGTTTTTTCTCCTTTTTCTATCGTTTTACATTTAATCTGCTTTTCTATCCAATTATCTTATGCATTTTTAATGCTGTCAAATCATCTCTCTTTTTCTTTATTTACATTTTTCAGTTACAATAACATATCCTTAACAAATGTATTCCGATAGTCGCTCGGTGATATTTTATATCTTTCCTTGAAAACTCGGTTAAAGGTTCTTTGGCTTTCAAAACCACACTCAAAACATATATTAGTTATAGTATCCTGCGTATTTTCCAATGCAGCAACTGCATAATTTAATCGTACTCCATTCACATATTTATTGAAATTACAATGAAAGGTTTTGGCAAACATTCTTGACAATACATATTTACCAACTCCCAAATCGAGTGCCATTTTTTCCAGACTTATTTCATTTCTAAAATTCTTTGCTATATACTCCACGGAATTATAAATCAGATCATCACTTCCTAATGACTTTTTATCAATCATCGGCATGTCAGTAAATACATATGCAATAATTATTTGCGCATAAGCCTGCGCCAATATCGAATTACACTCTGGATTTTTTGTCAAAAAATTGATTGCGTGAACCGCATCCGGATGCACATTTTCTTTCTTTAACACTGGATTCTCAGGACTATATGTTTGCAATTCTTTCAGATATCCAGATAGTACTGCCGGATCAATGTGTAGAAAAACAACTTTGTTTTTTCTTTCTCCGAAGACTTGACAATGATGTATTACATTTGGAAATACGATTGCGAAGTCACCTTCATTCATATCATATAGCTCTAACCCAACTCCAAATGCGATATTACCATTTGTCACATATACAATCTCTATGGCTTCATGTAAATGTGGTGGCATGTGTACTGCTCTTTTCCACTCAACCGATATTCCTTTATCTCTATTTTCATATACTAACAACATTTAGAACCAACTCCTTTTCTTAGCTTTTATTTTGTCATATTGTTTAAGACACATTGTCCCATTTTTATCTGCCCATTTAGAAAAAAGACACTGCATCGTATGATACAGCATCCTTATCCTTTCTATGTGAAAATAGTTGTTGTAAGAACAAATTATGCAAACACAAACATCATATAAAAAACTATTCACTAATCTTGAGCTGCTCTATATTTTTTACTCCCCTAGTTCAATATTTATCGATACATCCTGTGTATCTTCATTGCAACTAACAAATGGTAAATGAATATTTTATATCCTCTTCCGCACTGATATGGTATTCGTCTTCCACATCACTTCCCCAGCTGTCGATACCTCCGACTCCTCTGACTGCTCCGTATACACATAAAACAGTTCTTCTTGCTGGCGGTAATTCCTCATGATGCAAAGCATTTTCAATTTCAGATGCTGTATAAGGAAGGCATGAAAAAGCAAATTCCCGGTCTGTCTTCTCAATACGGAGTGTCTGTGATGACTGATCTGTTCTACTATTATCAAGACTTGTATGTCTGCTGATTTCAAGCCACTCTGTATCCATTCTCATTCCACATTCCTGTGGGACAAGGTAAGGTGTCAGGCTCAAATCCGTCACTTCATAAACACCTTTTTGGGCACCTGCTTTTCGATCCGGATATGTCTCCCCGGGCAATCCTTTATAGATATATTTATCTGCAAGTGTCGGCATGATAAAACGCATTCCAAATACCGGAAGCTCAGGCAGTCCTTTTACTCCATTATAATGTACATCTACCCATATTTTTCCGGATGCATTAACCGTATATGTCACAAGTACCGTTGTTGACGGATTGGATATTGTCTCATAAGTATATTTTACAATAATCTCATCAGCAAAAACATCCCCACCGAAGCTGTTATTGTCCGGTGCATATGGTTTCTGCACTTCTCCATCCATGATAACCTGTGTTTCCTTGCAGTCAATAAACATATCTGCTGAAAGCCAGCTTCCGCTTTTGATATGGAACTTGCTTCCTCTATCGTTGTCTGTCAGCGCTCTCCAGAAAGTAGGTTTTGGGCAACGGTACAGCCACTCATATCCGTTTTTAACGATAGATTCCAGTCCGCCTTGTGCATAAGAAAAAATATAATCAAATCCTTCACCATGTACACCAAGTGTATAGTCACCATAGACCACTCTTAATTTATCTGTATAAGCCATAGTAATACCTCACTTCCTGCATTGCCGGTTTCTCTTTTCTGTCAGCAAATACGATTCCATTTGCTGAGAATTCATAGTCTGAAGGTTTATCGTCAAAATCTCCGCCATAGCGTAAAACTTCTTTTCCTGTCACCGGATCTTTTACAAGAATTGCCTGATCGATAAAATCCCATATAAATCCACCCTGATACATATCATATTTATCAATCAGCTTCATATAAGATCCCAGACCTCCCATGGAATTACCCATGTCATGCATAAATTCACATAAAATATATGGTTTCTTCGGATTGTTATTCAAATACTCCTCTACATCCTCCGGCTTTGCATACATTCTTGTTTCCAAATCAGAAATCGTATCCTCATATGCCCTATTGTAATAAGAACTTTCATAATGAACTAATCTTCCATCTTCCTTTTCAGCAAAATAAACGTTCATTGCTTCAATGTCATCACCCGCATAAGATTCATTTCCTAAAGACCAGAATAAAACGGATGTATGGTTTTTAAATGTTTCAAAATTGTTTCTTGCACGATCAAGTACAGCCTCTTTCCACTGTGGGAAAGATCCCGGCACATTGCAGGATGGTTCGATTGCCCCTAATTTCTGGAAAGATCCATGACTTTCCAGATTTGTCTCTGCCATCACATAAATTCCTGCATTGTCGCACATATAATACCACGGTATCTGATCCGGATAGTGACAGGTGCGTACCGAATTAATATTATTTCTGAGCATACATGCGATATCTGCTCGCATATCTTCTAATCCAATGCATCTTCCTGTTTTTGGATTCCACTCATGACGGTTTACTCCTGTAATAACCAGGCGTTTTCCATTTAAATAAATAATCTTATCAATAATCTCAATTCTTCTGAAACCAATATCGTAAGGAATTACTTCTACTAAACTTCCATCTTCTGCTTTAAGTTCTACATACGCATGATATAAATAAGGATCATGATTATCCCACAATCTAACAGTTTCTAAATCAATACAGATTGTACCCTTTAAGTGGTCATTTTCTTTCTTTAACTGTACAGATTTTTCTGCTGCCAGATTTTCTTCCCTGTCTTTTAAAATAAAATCAGCGGTTATATTCTGAGCATCCGGTGCAGATACTTTCATGCTGACAGATACGCTTCCACTTACATTATCCTGATTCAACACAGGTTGAAACCATACATCATCCATATGTACATCCGGTACCGCTTTCAAAGTAACATTTCTAAAGATTCCAAAAAAGCGGAAAAAGTCCTGGTCCTCTAAAAATGCTGCTGTGCTCATCTTATGAACCTGAACTGCCAGCACATTTCCCTTTTCTTTTATATAAGGTGTCAGGTCAAACTCAGAAGGCGTAAAACTATCTTCTGCATAGCCCACAAACTGCCCATTCAACCACAGATACATCGCCTCTTCTACACCTTCAAAACAAATATGGATTCTTTTCCCACACATGCTCTTATCCAGGTCAAAGTATTTGATGTAGGAACCTACCGGATTGTACTCTGCTTCTGAAAACATTCCTTTTTCTGCTCCAGTCGCCTCCATGCTGTAAGCTCCTCTGTGGTACTCTTTTCCTTCCCACGGATACATGGTGTTAATGTAGCGGATCTTATCATATCCAGCCAGTTCAATATGTCCCGGAACCATAATTTTATCGAATCCTGATGCATCAAATGTTTCCTCATAAAAATTAACTGGTCTGCTCTTTACATTTTTACTATAAAAAAACTCCCACTGGCCGTTTAATGACTGAAATAATGGGTTTTTCTCTTTTTTCATGTCCGAATAATCCGAATAGTAGGAATGATCACTATGCGGAGCTAATTGATTCACCTTAAATACTTCCGGATTATCCAACCATTGCATATCAGCATTCATATTTTTCCTTCCTTTCCAAACAAATCCCAAAAAAGATTTTTGGGATTCGTTCGTTAAAAATTTCTTGTTCTATTTTAGTATACACCTACAAATGAGATTACAGGAGCAACTCTTGAATCTTCAATACGAATTTCGATTGCATCTGTTTCTACGCCCTGCAAATCGATGATCTTCTTATAACCAATTGTGGTAGCATCCACCATTTTCTCTTTTCTTCCATCTTCTGCCGCATACCATACAGAAAACTTCTCCACTCGCTGACTGAAAGGAATTGCCTCTTTTAATACCAGATAAGATAATTTCTTTTTCTCTGTCCATTGCAGATAAATTGTCAATTCTCTGTCACCGGCTTTATTTCTGAACACATTCTCATAATCATCTACTCTTAAAAGATCTGCATTTTTACCTTCCGCATCCTGTTCCGGAGTTGTTGTAATTTCTGCGATATCTGCCAGATTGTCTTTAAACGTGCTTCTTATAAAATCTCCAAGCATTTTTACATTATTAACATCTGTCTGATGAAGTTTTCCATTTTTCATTGGAGGAAGATTCAACAGAAGTGTTGTATTTCCACCAACTGAAGATAAATAAATCTCTTTCAGGTTTTCGAAAGACCGAACTTGATCATCTTCTTCCTCATGATAGAACCAGCCTGGACGGATAGAAACATCTGTTTCTGCCGGATAATATGCTAATTTTTCTTCATTACGCAGGCATTCACGGCTTCCAAGATCTGCCTGTGTTTCATCTAACGGACGATTTCTGAACTCTTCATTATCTTCCTGCTGGCTGAGCTGTGCTGTAATCGCCGGATCTGTCATATCTGCTGCAACGACACTCCACTCACTTGGACGGACCTGTCCGGCTTCATTTCCACACCAGCGGATATCCGGACCTGAAATTGAGATCACAGCATTTGGCTGGAGTTTACGCATTACTTCATAATATCTCTGCCAGTCATAAACCTGTTTCTTTCCATTGCTGCCTTCGCCACAGGCTCCGTCAAGCCAGATTACAAATATGTCACCGTAGTTTGTCAGAAGCTCTGTAAGCTGATTCACATAGTAGTCATCGTATTCTTTGCCTTTTCCATAAGATTCATTATTTCTGTCCCATGGTGAGAGATAGACTCCAAATTTCAATCCATATTCTTTACATGCCTCTGCTGTTTCACGAACAATATCACCTTTTCCGTTCTTATAAGGTGCGTTTTTAATACTATGCTCTGTATACTTGCTTGGCCATAAGCAAAAGCCATCATGATGTTTACAAGTCAGTATTAATCCCTTCATTCCACCTTCAGCAGCTGTCTTTGCCCACTGGCGGGCATCTAACTCTTCAGGATTGAAGATAGATTCCGGTTCATCACCTAATCCCCACTCACTTCCTGTAAAAGTATTTACTGTAAAATGGATGAAGCAAAAATACTCCATATTCTGATAGGCAATCTGTCTTTTGCTTGGTGTAACTGAAATTAAGCGTTCATCCTCTTTCATACCCTTGTATTCCATTTTAACACTCCTCCAACTGTTTTCTAAGCTTTTTGTTCGCATCTTCTACATTCATTCTTGACATGATAAATGTAATGATCAATGACAATACCATCGGAATCCACAAATACATAACATGCAACATGTTCAGGCAGGATTCTGGCTGGATTGTTGCTTCTTTCACAAATCCACTTGCATCAAGTAACCATCCACAAAGAGCAACTCCGATTCCTCCTCCGATTTTTGTACCAAAGGAAGTACAAGAATACATTGTTCCGTCAATGTGTTTATGTTTTGTAAGGTATGTATATTCTGAACAACTTGCAACTACAGCTCCCATATCCCCCTGCCATGGTGCCATTCCAAGTGCTGCAACTGCTGTAAATACAAGCATAAGTGGAACGCTGCCCATATAACCGGCAAAAATCACTCCGACACGCCCTGCTGTTCCGAGAATATAACCAGCAAGATTCATTCTATATAAACCTTTCATCTTTTCTACCAGCATAGGTGTGATACACATTGCAATGATGACAGGAATATTGATTGCCCATGAAAATACAGAATATAAATCTTCATTTTTCAGTATGTAAATCATGTAATAAATTCCCATATTTAACATAGCTGAATAAATCTGCTGACAAATATAAGTAGCACAGATCATAAGATAATATTTATTGGAAAATAAAAGTTTTGCTGCCTCTACCAGACTATACTTTTCTTCTGTGTAGTCTTTACCTACTTTTAATTCTTCTTCTGGAAGCTCCTTGATTGAAAATACGGAAATTGTATTTACAATCAATCCAATGATAGCATATACTACAGCAACTGTTCTCCAGGCAGCTGCTCCACCGCCTGCTACTCTTACAAACTGAACTGTAACAGACTGAATAAGCAAGCTTGTTGAAAATGCAAAGATAAAACGCCATGATCCCATCTCTACACGTTCTCTGCTGTTTTTTGTACAAAATGTAACCAATGATGCATATGCAATATTATTTGCAGTAAAGAATACCGCATTTAACAGTGTATATGCAACAAAGAACCATGCATACTGAGCTGTTGTTCCAAGACTGTCCGGTATTGCAAAGTTTGCTACAAGTGTTACCGCACAACCTATATACGCATAGAGCATCCACGGTCTTGCTTTTCCCAGTTTGCTTTTTGTTTTGTCAATCATAGTTCCAAAGAACATGTCGCTGATTCCGTCAAATAACTTTGATACCATGATCAACGTTCCGATAATACCCGGGTTTAAACCTACTGTATTGGTCAAATACAGCATTACGAATGATGACAAGAATGCATACACAACATTTCCTGCCAGATCTCCCGAACCATAACCTACCTTGTTATACCATTTAAGGTATTTTTTCTCTTCCATGTGAAACTTCTCCTTTCCACAACTTTCTTTAGTTTCCACAACTTTTATATAATTTTACAAAAATTATATAAAAATTTTACGTCAGAATAAATATCATAAATGGAACAAAACATACACAAAATAACCTTTTTACTTTTGTTTTTCGTTGTTATCCATCATTAGAAATGGACTTATCATGAAATTTGTGTTAAAATCAAACTAAATCTATCATTTTTGTTTAATTTTCAGACACTTTCTAATTGTTTTCATATACGGAGGTAGCAATGTACACAAACAATGCATATCTGAATGATTCGCATATAGACAGAAAGGATAAATCAAATCCACTTGTTGTAACAATGTGCGGAACTTATAAGTTATATACCAAACCAAAACTTCCTACATGGAGACCCCGTGGCAGAGTTGACTTTCAATTATTATACGTTGCTTCCGGGAAAGCTCATTTTTATTTTGATAAGGATAGTACTGATACAATTGTGCATGCTGGTCATATGGTTTTATATCGCCCCAAAGAGCCTCAAAAATATGTCTATTATGCCAAAGATCACACAGAAGTATATTGGGTTCACTTTACCGGAAGCAGTGTCACAAATCTACTTCGTTCCTATGGCATAACCAAAGATAAGCGTGTCTTTTATTGTGGTTCTGATCCTGAATATAAAAATCTTTTTTCGGTTATGATAAAAGAGTTACAGATGTGTAAATCTGGTTATTCCGAAATGCTCGAAATGTATTTAAGACAGATTTTTATTAGATTACAGCGTCATTTTGAGCAAACGATTATAACAGACACATCCCAGATAGCAAAAGAAATAGACAAAGCCATTGTTTATTTTAGTGAACACTACAATGAAGCAATTAATGTTGATGCCTATGCTAAACAGAACCACGTCAGCACAAACTGGTTCATACGCAATTTCAGGTTATATACTGGGATTACGCCAAAACAGTTTATTTTGCAAAAAAGAATCAATAATGCTGAAACGCTACTGCAAAATAAGCAATATAGCATTAAGGAGATTGCACAGATAATAGGTTATGATAATCCTTTATATTTCAGTCGAATCTTTCAACGAACGATAGGCATATCTCCATCTGAGTATCGTAAAAACATATAAAGTGCAAAAAAAGGAAGAGTTGATCAGTCATATTTATCAACTCTTCCTTCTTGTTTGCAAATTTTGTCCACCTTTTATATTTATTTGGCAAGTAATATTTCGTTTCACATTTTATAATGACCTTGTCAACAGAAAGGAGATGAACTTCTATGAGAAACAAATTCCACAACTTTGTTCAACAACTACTTAACTTTTATGCAGACTTTTTTACTCGCAGATATTATCCTTTATAATATGCAGTTGTTTCCACAACTTTATTTCCACAACTGATATTTAAATTTCTAGGATTGACTTTTTACAAACTTTTATTTTGTTTCACATTTTATAATTGCCTTATCAACAGAAAGGAGATGTATTTCCATGAGAAACAAGTTTTATAACTTTATTCAGCAACTGCTTAATTTCTATGCAGACTTTTTTACTCATAGATTTTATCCTTTATAGTATGCGGTTGTACCCACAACTTTAATTATCCTCACCTGATAGTTAATCCATAGGATTAATTTTTCACAAACTTTTATCTTTTACATCACTTAACACCTCTTCTGTCGCTTATGATTATGTATGCCTATGTGTGATATTTATTATTAGAAATAATCCATCTAGTTGTTTGCCTTGTTATCCGATGGCAGTCTCACTTCTCCGGTCCTTTTCTTCTTAATAGAATTCTGTGTTTCCATCTGTGTTGGAATATAATCGCTTTCCTGCAGAAATACTCCTGCCGCCTCAGCATATGATTCATATTCAGCTGCTTTCATTCTCTTTAACATTTTTGCCAAAGCACTGTTCTTGTCTCTACTCACCTGACGTGTGCTGATGCCCAGTTCCTCTGCTGTTTCCTTAACTTGATTTGTGACAAATCGAAAATCATGGATATCTGGCATAATGCCTGCCTCTTCCCTGCATCTTGATATGCTCTTCCTTTCCGGCATCTACCTGTTAAAAAGGAAGCTTTTTCAAATCTGCAACCTGTTTTTGGGTATAAAAAAGGCCATGCCCTTCCGGGCACAGCCTGACGCCTTAAAATTTGAGAAAAGAAAAACCTCCGCAAACATTACGTCTGCGAAGGTCTATTTCTCTCAGCATATCAATTCTAACATGCACGTATTTTCATTGTAATACCATTCACATGCCAGTTTACTGTCAGTTCACTGCCACTTTACTTCCACTTTTCTTCCAGCTTATTTCCTTCATCTTATTCTGTATCTTTTCCGGTCGTGTAAATGCCCAGAGCATTGTTGCATACAACCGGATTACTTTCTTACTTAGAGTGAAGATTTGTCAGGCCAATCGTATATTTCAGCTCACGGAAAGAAGTTTCGATTCCCCATATGCCGATATTTTAGAAATGCCGATTTTTGCCTTTCTGAAATATTGGATTTACAGGACTTTATAAATATATCGGCATTTCTTACTATAGAGATGTAACCAGTCATCGCTATAGAAAGGAGACCGTGTATGATAAAATCCTACCCGTTACTAAAACCATTAACTGATCAGCTCGTGAAGGAGGTGAGAGCCTACGGGATACTGGAAGTGTCTTTAGAACAGTATCAGATTGTTTGTAATTCGATAGTACGCTTTGCGCAGTCATCACAGGTTGATTCCTACAGTCCGGAGTTGATGGATTCCTACAAGGACAATCTTGACACCAGGTGTTCTTCCGGTGAGATATGCAAGGAATATCATCGATTCCAACTGCGTGTTATGCGTATGCTATCTTCACTTGCGGAAAGCGGCATTGTTGATTTTTCGAGCACTAAATCTCATCCGCTCAAGTACATTGTATCCGACGAGACAAGCAGCCTCGTGGAAATAATTCTCAACAGTTACCCTATCAGCAATGCAACAAAAAAGGATCTCCGAGCCCCTACCAGACATTTTTTGTGGTACGCTGAACAGTTCGGGATAAAGCCGCAACGTATTGATGACACTATAGTCATGTCATTCCTGATTGATGAAGTACTGGTTTCGAACAGCGGCAGTACCGGACGTACGTTAAGGTGTGTAAAGTATGCCACAGAATACCTTCGGGCTCATGGGAATGATTGCCTGCACCGTGATTATACTCTTCTGAAGCTGAAAAATAATCACCGGCGTATTATCCCGGCCTATTCTGAAGAAGAAATTTCGGGAATAGCCCAGGCAGCTGATACAGATAGCACCATTGGAAAGAGGGATCTTGCGATTATACTTGTTGCATACTGCACAGGGCTTCGCGGAATCGACATCATAGGCATTAAGTTATCAGATATAGACTGGCACAATCACAAAGTGTCAGTAGTGCAGTCAAAAACTCATACGCCAATCGTATCTGAACTGAACGGTGCCACCTTGAACGCCCTTGCTGATTATATCCTCGACTGGCGTCCTAAATGCGATATTACTGAGGTTTTCGTAACAGTAAAGGCTCCGTATCGAAGACTGTCAAAGGGATTTGGCAGTATGATTGACAAGTATTGCGAAAAAGCAGGCGTATCCAAAATCGCATTTAGAGGATTCCATAGTTTACGGCGTTCCTTTGAAACGGTTATGGTGTCAAGAGGAGTTCCCATTGAAACCGTGTCCCAGATGATGGGACACAAATCCATTATTGAGGATAAACCGTACATTACACACGATACGCACCAGATATCATTCGTGGCAATGGATTTTTCGGATGTGCCTATTACCAGCGGGTTCTATTTTGGACATACAGAAAGTGCCGGATCCCTGGAGGGAGGTGCTGGAGCATGACCCTTGATAAAAAACTCAATGACGCATTTGAGGAGATGATGAAATATCGCCAGTCCATTGGATACGCCACCGCTACATATAGGAGTTCGGTTCCTCCATTTATAAACTTTTGTGTAAAGAACCATCCCCTGTCTGCCCGCATTACCCAGGAAATGGTAGACGAGTGGCTCATTTATTATCCTTATACTGTCAACAGCAAATCCGTCTTCCTCTCTCTCCTGCGGGAGTACACGAAATACCTGAAATTCCTTGGATATGATGATTATATACCGGATGACGACTATGTAGTAAAGCGTATAGCTTTCAATCCATACCTGTTTACGGATGATGAACTCTCCGGGTTATTTAAAATGATTGACTCATATGTTGGCAAAACCTGTGGGAAAAGATATCTGCCAGAGATTGTGCTTCCTGTGTATAGCCGGTTGCTTTACTGCTGTGGTCTTCGCCCACAGGAACCACCTGCGATACGAACAGAGGATGTAAACCTGATTACAGGAGACGTTTATATACGACAATCCAAGAGGCACAAGGATCGGCACATCATTATGTCAGAGGATATGCGCGCGCTCTGTCAGAAATACGATTCCGTAGCAGGAAAGAGGCAATGGTTCTTTCAAAAATGGGACGGCACACCATACGAAGCATCGTGGTACAACCAGATATGGAGGAACCTGATCTCAAAGAGCGGCATTTCATGGAAGGGGACTCCAAGACCTTATGATCTGCGATATCCAAACTTAAATAAAATCCAAACCTTTTGCAGATGGCGCAGGAAATACGATACATAACACGTGAAAAGGTTTGGATTTTATTTTTATCCTTTCTTTCGGACACCGCAGAAATTTACGAGAGAGCCATCAGAGTTTTTCCATTTTGCAGATACTTTTTTATCGTTCTCATCTTCTAAAGTAGCAAGTGCTTTTGCTTTCTCCTCAGTTGTGATGTCAAGATAGATCATCGTAGTCTGGAGCTGTTCATGGCCAAGCAAAAAGGAAATCTGTACGATATAGGCTGTATTACCTAATGGATGTTGTGGATCGAATTATAATTTTACAGAATGGACAGATCGAAAGAGATATAGATGCCGCATCATTTTGGAAGTATGACGATACGGAAGTTATACACATGGGGTTACGTTCACGGAATCCGACAGTGTTTCAAAAAAATACCTTCCATAAGTCAAAAAAAGGTATTATCAATATCTATGACTTTTCCTTTGCATATGACAAGAAGCATTCCCTATTAGATATTCCAATGCTATCTATTCCTAAAGGAAGTATTGTGGCAGTTCTTGGGCATAATGGAGCAGGGAAAACCACCTTTGGAAAATGCCTGTGTGGACTGTTGAAAGGTGCAAAAGGAACGGTTGAGATGGATGGAGTTTCTTATGATACAAAGGAACGGTTGAAAATCAGCTATATGGTTATGCAAGATGTAAACCATCAGCTTTTTACGGAAAGTGTTCTAGATGAGATTCTGTTAAGCATGTCTGGAGAAGATGAAGAATTAGATAGAAACAACGCTATAAGCATATTAGATAGTCTAAATCTGGAAGCGTTCTCGGAATATCATCCTATGTCTCTTTCAGGAGGGCAAAAGCAGAGAGTGGCTATTGGCAGTGCAATCGCCTCAGCTAAGTCCATTCTCCTATTTGACGAACCTACCAGCGGATTAGACTATCATCATATGCTGGAGGTTGCAGATAATCTACAACAACTCAGTAATATGGGAAAAACAGTTTTTGTGATTACTCATGATCCAGAATTGATCGGAAAATGCTGCAATTATTTCGTCTTTATAGAAAATGGGAAAGTTAAATGGAGCGATGGCTGGAATTATATTAGTAAACAAAAACTATCGGAGTTTTTTGTACCTGTAGATAGAAACTATGAAGCTACATAAATCATGGGAGGACTACCTGAAAACCATCCTTGTTCTCCATAAGAAGATGGGCATGGTGCGCTCCGTAGATGTGGCCCGGCACATGGAGGTGTCCAAGCCCAGTGTGTGTCATGCGGTGGCAACCCTACGGGACGGGGGCTTTCTCACGATGGACGAGGATTACTTTCTCCATCTGACCGATGTAGGCCGCGAGGTTGCCGAAAAAATCTATGAGCGCCATTGCTTCTTTACTGAGCAGCTTATCGCAGCGGGCGTCGACCCTGAAACTGCGGAGGCCGACGCCTGCCGGATTGAACACATCATCAGCGACGAGAGCTTTTCACGGCTGAAAGAGGCAGCCGCACAAGAGCAAGAATAAACTGAATAAGGCAAGCTATCCTGCCCCGCCAGACGGGAAAGGAAAAAACCGTTGCAGGGCAGGTAGCTTCGTGCGCTCATAATGAATTATCAGAGTATTGCGGCGGTTTTGAGAAATCAAAGCCGCCGTTTCTTTATGCCCTCGACAAAGGAGTGACGCCTATACGCTGACACGGCGGCTTTAAGAGGGAGCCGCCATGAAGCACACTGACTGCCGACAAATTCAGACGAACTTTGCACTACCGTCAAAAAAAGCTCGGCCGTAAACGGTAAATTCCATCGCTAAATAAATCTTTTTAAATCCGGTTCCATCATTCAGCATGGCTAAATACCTTTATGAAAAGCTGTAATAATTCAGCCGAAACATTTGAAAAAATTTCTGCTGAAAATCCCTGAGGATTCGTCAGTTTGATCACTGGAATTGCACCTGTACTATCTGAAGATGAAAGTTTTTCTTCTTCTGGTATTTGAGGCTTTGGATTCGATATTTCGATAAACTCAGGTGAGGTTTCCTGGAACTGTTCCAGATATACTTCCCGAACTCGTCGAAGCCGATAATAGTAGTTCGCTTTTGTAAGATTATTCTGGGCACACCATGTTTCAACATCCATTCCCTTTGGTCTGCTCTGACAGTCACGGACCTGTTCTGCCCATTCCTGGATTCTAGTCTGCTGTGCAATTAGACTCGTTTGTGTAGCCATAATCACCACTCCTTGCATAGTCGGTCAAAAAAGTTGAATACTTAACTTTTTTGATTCTGTAGTTTTTGTTGAGTGTAATTATGACATAAGCTGAACGTATAAAAAAGGTACTCGGGTTTTACCGTTTACCAGCAATCTATCACAGAACAGTTGAAGAAAAATAATGCAATGAAAATGCAATCCTATAAAGGAAAAGCTGTAAAACCCTTGTAAACAAAGGCTTTACAGCTCAGCTTCAACTATTCAAACTCGACAATTACTAATCAATTTTGTTTAGAGATTATTTATTGCCATGTTCGCTTTTCTTTCAATTATTTGATTTATCCATATTATCCTGCCTATACAGGCTAATGTTGTCAATTTGTTATCGGTATTGATAACACCCGTTCCGTAGCTGTGGATAATAGCAATATATTCCGATTCAGATTATAAGCGGTTTTGCTTAGGAAATCAACCATTTGTTTCTGTATCTTCAATAAAATTTTTCTTTAATGCCGCAATCGTATCTTGGTTCTTTCTCAAAAGCTCTAATTGCCTATATGCTTTTTCTCTTAATATTTTTAACCTTTCAATTTTAGGCACTTCCTGTCTTATCAAATCTGCGTTTGTATCTTCCAGATTGATAAGCACAACCAATTCTTCCGCTGAAGCAAAATCTCGGATATTAGGAGTTTTCCCTTTTATTCCTTTTTCACTTCTCCATTGTGCTGCTGTTTTCCCAAACAAAGCCATATTTAGAATATCTGCTTCTGACGCATATGTATATGCCATTTCCTGCAGAGATAATGTGGGCGTTATCAAAAATTCTTTTACTGCATCTGTGTGGATACGATAATTTATTTTTGAAAGTTCTCTCTTTACATCCCACCCAATCGCTAACCGATCTGCTTCATCTTTCTTTAGTCTCTGATAATCTTTGATGATATAAAGCTTAAATTCCGGAGAAATCTATGAAGCAAACTCAAACGCTATATCTGTATGAGCATAAGTACCGCCATATCGTCCCGATTTTGATACGATACCGATTGCATCCGTTGCTTTTATCCACTGCTGTGGTGTCAATGTAAAAGCATTATCTCCAGATTCTGCTTTAAACCTATCGAATTCGATAGGTTTAAAATTGGGATTGTGAATTTGTTCCCACAAGCCCAAAAATGAAATCGTAGAATGATTGCGCATCCAGTTTGCTACCACGATAAAAGCATTGTCTGGATTTTTATATTTTGCAATATCAGTGAGTGAAATGTAAGCATCTTCATTAACAACATCGCCCATCACTCTGATTTCTGTTCCATTAGCATCTATTTTCATGTTTTTCAATCTTGGTTTTCTCCCCTTCTACATTACGGATACCCTTTTTCAAAATAAATTTCTAATTTTTCTTTTCAATTTCTCGCCATATGTAACCATCACATCAATTTTCGCAACTGGAATTTAACGTTCTCTTTTATGCCTATCAATAAGCAACAAAACAAACATAATAAGCCATATCCCCCATGCGATCCAACAGCCTATTCCTTGATATTGGATATCTATGATTATTCCAATAATAAAAGGAACTGACATAAACATCATTCTTTTTCCATATGCCTTACACATGGCATTCTCATCGTATTTCTTTCGTTCATCCGCTGATTTCATATTATAACCCGACAAGAATTTAGCAGCTTTTCCTTCTGATTTATAAAACCACATTCCAAACAAAAACATAATCACTGCCATCATAAAGTCAAAAACAATATAGAACATATAATACAATTTCTCCTTTCAGCCAATCACTCTTATCTCTTTGAATTTTCTACATTACTCTTCAGCTTTGACCAAACATAGCAAATCAGTATATCCTGACTGCATAAGTAATTGCTTAAAACCAGACATCACTTCTTCTTTTGTATAATTATTATTTTTCAAAAACTCACTATCCTTCTCACTAAGGTATTGGTAGAAAAGAGCTGCTGCCATTACCTCATTTCTGTCTGTATAATCAATGCTATCTAAAAGTATATTCTCTGCTTCGTTAATTTCCCCAGAATCAATCATGTCAAGAAAATCTTTCAAATTTTTCCCTGATACTTCATATTTATTTTCTTTTTCAAGTTCAACAGAAACATACTTTTTCCCAAACATTAAAGAAAATAATACTCTTACCATTTCTTTTATCATTCGCATAATATAGTCTTTTTCGTCTGTGAAATACATTCTTCACCTCCATAACTTTCAACTTATCCTGTTGTTCTTAATTATACATCAAACAGTATTATTGTAAAGTAGAGAGCAAGCCATTTCCTGACTTGCCCTCCATTATGTTTTTACTGGTAAATTATCTCTTTGTCCACAATCTCTCTCGCACACGCCTGAATATTATTCATCCTGCCTACCCATTCCAATGCGTTATCTGCCTTTAACTGTTCGGTAATTCCTTGAACCTGTTTCATCTGCTCCACAATTCTTTCAAATCGTTCCTGTGCCTGTTCCTCTATATCTGCCAGATAACTATTCAATCTGCCACTCATCAGCAGATCCAAATATGCACTCCTGCGGTATTCCTTCAAATACCGCAAATGTCTTTGTCCCCATACTCCAACAACTCTCGATTCTTCTTCCTCCGGCAAGGTAAGATTGGGGATAAAGTAATCCCCACATCTTACATAAGTGCCGCCCATTTCTTCAAAAATTGTTTTCTTCATAATCTATTCCACCTTTCTCATCGTTCTCTGTCCATAGATTTCTTCTTTGTTGACTGTTTTGACTGCTGTCTGCTTTCCTGTTGATAGCGGTGTAATTTTCCCCGTATGCTTGTCTTTTTCGGCAGTTCTGATGGTTGCTCTTTTATCGGTTCAGTCTGATTTTCCCATGCCCGCAGTTCCTCATCATATTCCCTGACCAGCTTTTCCGATTTCTGATACGTCTTTGCGAAAGACTGCACGTCTGGATATCCTGCCTGTTTTACAGTCTGTTCCATATCCGTGTGGATACGTTTTTCCTGTTTCTCTGCCTGTTCAATTCTGCCCTCTAAGGATTTCCGCACTTTTCCTTTGAAAAATCCTGTTGTCTCGGAAAGCTGTTTCTTCAATGAAGAAATCTCCTGCTGTGTAGACTTCATCGCCTGTGACTGCTTCTGAAGTTTCTCCATCAGCTTTCGCATATCATTCCATTCCTGCCGTACCGCATTATCTGCCCGTATTTCTGCTTCTTTCGAATTGTTCTTCCCGATTTTCTTCGTTGCCAGATACACGCCGCCCTGCTGAAATACAGACAACTTTTCGGATTCCTCTTTCACATGGCTGTTGATGATTTCCGTAAACATTTCCTTGACTTCTCTGGTAAAAACATCACTCTTAAACCATTCATCTTTCTTTGTAAAAATGTGGCTCTCATAAACTTCCCCTTTTGGAATAATGCTGCACCCTGCCCGAAGATTCCCCTGCTCATCTAAAATCTCTTTCTTCGTGCGTCTGTGCTTGCCCTGTTCATCATAAAACATATTTCTGGTAGCAATTTTCACTTCGGGATGTTCCAGCATTTTCCGTTCGCTGAATACAAGATGGATATGGTAATTGGTCATTCTTTTATTATGGTGAAGTGCCGCACTGCATTCCACATCGTACCTTTTATGAAAGCTGTCCGTGAAAAGCCTTACCACATCATCCGCCTTGTACTCAACAAAACTTTCTGGAAGTGCAATGATAAATTCCCGTCCTTCAATGCATTTTCCTGTTGTTCCGCTTGTCTTAAAATCCATCTGATTTTCTCTTGCAAGATTTTTTCAGAACTCCGGTGTTGCTCCTTCCGTCTGGTAGGTCGCATAGAGATGTTCCTGTCTTTTCGGATTGGAAATATAATCAATTCTTCCTGCAACATCGGATAGCTTGTTTTGTCTGATAAATGAATGTCTGCCTATAAGCATTCTCCTTTCCGGCTCTCGCCTATTTTTACTGTGAGTAGGTGCATAGGCACCTGTTTACGAACTAACTGCCGTTTCCGGCACAAATAGCTCCCGGCAGGGCGAAATACCCTGAGTACAAACCTCTGCTGTTGTGGGCGGTGCTTCTGGCAAGCACCAGCTTTAGTGTGTATAAGAACTTTACTGCCATTGACACCCACACGGTACATGAAAAAGAAATCATTCAACTAAGATTGAACGATACCAACGGTATTGAGAATTTCGTCAAGAACTTTGCGAAAGCCTACTACTCATGGGATACCAGCAAGGAAGCCATTGAAGCAAGGACAACAGAAATCAGTAAATACCTTACCAAAGAATTACAGGACTTGAACGCCGATACCATCAGAACGGACATACCAACCAGTGCGACCGTTACAAATGTGCTGGTCTGGAATGTAGAACAGTCTGGAACGGACGATTTTACCGTTGCCTACGAAGTAGATCAGCAGGTAAAAGAGGGAGAACAGACACAGGCAGTCACAGAAAACTATACCGTGACCGTTCATGTGGATAAGAACGGTGCAATGGTCATTACCCAGAATCCTACCCTTGCTCCGGCAGTGCAGAAATCAAAGTATGAACCGAAAGCACAGGAAACAGATGTCAGTGTCAGCTCCGATACTGTCAAGGACGTTACCGCTTTCTTGGAAACATTCTTTAAGTTCTATCCGACAGCTACGGAAAAAGAACTTGCCTATTATGTCAAAGACGGTGTGCTTGCTCCTGTATCCGGCGACTATGTATTTTCAGAACTGGTAAACCCTGTCTTTACCGAAGACGGCGATAACCTCAAGGTCAGTGTGTCTGTAAAGTATCTGAATAACAAGTCGAAAATGACGCAAATCTCACAGTATGAGCTTGTGCTTCATAAGGACGATAACTGGAAGATTGTAGAATAAATGTTACAGCAGAATAGTATGGTAATTGTTTATCCAATCCATACTATTCTGCTTACAATTAGATTGACAAAATAAGAATCCCTCTCATATAATTGGTTGCAATGGTATTGAGGAAATACAACCTTAAATGTATAATGGGAAAGTAGCATTGCAGGAATGAGGTAGGCTAATGAATAAAATATTGATTATTGAAGATGATTTAGAAATAAATGCGTTATTGGCTGATTTTCTAAAAGAAAAAGGATATGCTGTGCATTGCCAATATGATGGACTTCATGTTCTGGATTTTTTGAATAAAGAAAAAATTGATTTGATTATACTTGATATTATGCTTCCTTATCGGAGTGGTGATATTATTTTATCTGATGTACGCAAGAAATTTACGATACCTGTTATTATTATTTCAGCGAAAGAAACTACACAAAATAAAATCGACTTGCTTCGTCTGGGAGCAGACGATTATATCACAAAACCTTTTGATATGGAAGAAGTGCTTGCCAGAATTGAAAGTAATCTGCGAAGAGTACAATTTCAAAATAGCCAGACAGAATGTTTGCAATATAACAATCTGACTTTAGACCTAGAGAAAAATACAGCATTTTTGAATGGAATAGAATTATCCTTAACCGCTAAAGAATTTGGCATTTTAGAATTGTTGATGAAATATCCAGATAAAGTATTTTCAAAATCGAATCTTTTTCAAAGTGTTTGGGATACAGAATATATTGCTGAAGATAATACACTTAATGTTCATATCAGTAATTTACGCAATAAATTAAAAGCGATATGCTCTGATACAGAATTTATTGATACTGTTTGGGGCATTGGCTACCGCCTACATAAAGCTAAGGATTAAACGTTCCTTAGCTTTATTATTTTTTTAACTTTTCTCATTACGATTTAAGAAATTCTTTAAAATTGCCCGTTATACTGGTTTAAGTAAAGGAGGTTTGGGATATGAGTTCAATTATTTTAGAAGCAAAGTCTTTAACCAAAGAATATAAACAAACATTAGCATTAGACCACATAAATTTACAAATAAAAAAAGGAAAAAATTATGGATTTATTGGTCAAAACGGAGCAGGTAAGACTACTTTTTTAAGATTAGTCACAGGGCTTGCGTTTCCAACAAGTGGTACACTTTCTTTATGGGGAAATTCTGGAACAGAAGAATTGCAGAAACAGCGTAAACGAATTGGAAGTATGATTGAAACGCCTGCTCTATTCCCGTCAATGACTGCCTATCAAAATATGGAAGTACAGCGTATTCAACGAGGCATACCAGATAAATCAGTTATTAAAAGGACATTAGATATGGTTGGATTGCAAGATACAGGTAAAAAGAGTGTCCGCAATTTTTCATTAGGTATGCGTCAACGATTGGGGATAGCGATTGCACTTTTAAATACACCAGAACTATTGATTTTAGACGAGCCCATCAATGGTCTTGACCCTGCTGGAATTGTAGAAATCAGAAATTTATTAAAAATTTTGAATAAAGAATATGGTATGACCATTTTGGTTTCAAGCCATATCTTAGAAGAATTGTATCAAACAGCATCAGAATTTATTCTGATTGACCATGGAAAAATTATAGAAGAGATTTCTGATTATGAATTAAATGAACGGTGTAAACGACATATAGCAATTAAAACAACAGATGTTCAGAAAACGGTTCTGGTTTTGGAAGAGAATCTTCATACAGATAACTTTAAACTAATGCCAGATGGCATAATTCGTTTGTATGATTATTTGAATGATTTAGAGACAGTTGCGTCTGCTTTGGCAGAATCGCACATTCTTGTAACAGGACTTTCTGTATCTGGCGATACTTTGGAGGACTATTTTTTGAGCAAAATAGGAGGAACAAAAGATGTCAAATCTCCTAAAAACTGAGTTATATAAGTTGTTTCACAGTTGGTATTTTTGGGGAATTGGAATATTCAATCTCCTTTTAAGTAGCATATTGCTGTTAGATAGTAAAGAACGCTCTTCAAACTTAATTATGGCATCATTATACAATATTCCGTTACTCTATTTTTTGAGTATAGTGTTTATAGCATTGTTCATTGGAAGTGATTTTAGTGGAAGAACTTTAAATACTTATATTACTGCCGGACATAAAAGAAGTTCTATATTTAGAGTAAAGTTAATTGTATCTCAAATAGGTTGTATTATCATTCTGGTATTTCCATTATTTGTACATGGAATTATTAGTCAATTTTATATTGGAGAAAAACTTTTTTGGAATGATAGCACATATACTATGGTTTTACTAACTCTGTTTGCCATGATAACACTGTGTGCATTACCGATGTTTTTTGCTTTTATTTTTCGTGATATGGGGAAAACACTGACAGTTTCAATGGTTTTATTTTTTGTTATGATTTTTTTGCTGAACAGTGAATCTGCACAAATAATCAGCAGAATAGTACCAATGGGACAACTTAGGTTAATTTCATTGCAAAAGGTCTATTCGACAAACTTTTGCTTGTTTGTAGATTTTTTATGGAATTTTATTTTATATTTCATTGCAGGTAGTGCTTTTTTACATACAGACTTGAAATAACCGGAGGTGTTTTTTATGGATAAATTATTAAAACTGGAAAAATATCAGTTGTTACATAATTCTATTTACTGGTGTGGTATGATTGGAATATTTATTTTAGGATTTTTTACAGCAGATACTTATGTTACAGAGGTCATGGGACCGACAGAAGAAATTGCTTCTTCTCTTGCTGATATTTTTAATGGAATGGTGTATGATTCTACGTTTCTTCTTATCATCATGTCGGCTATACTTGCTTTGATTTTAGGACAGGAATTTTCTAAGAGAACAATAAACTTAGAGGTCAGTGCTGGACATTCCAGAAAACAAATTTTTACAAGTAAAATAATATCGTATTTAATTGCTTTTAATCTTATGGCTCTTGTCTATCCAGTTTCAGGGTGCATAAGGGAATTTGGACGCTTTGGTGTTGCAGACGTGGGAATGTTTTTTTACAATATTATAAAAGCAATCATTTATTCTTGTCTGCTTAATAGTGCGATATTTCTAATTGCAATACTTATTTGTTGCTATTTACAGGATGCTGTAAAAGCAACCTCGGTTACAGCAATTATTATTTTTGGTCTTAGCTTATATCTTGGCTATGGAATGATGTTGAGATTACCAGTCGGTTTTTTACCTACTTATCAAATCAGAATCGTTGTCAGCATGAAAACCTTTTTTCAACCGATAGCTATTTTAGTAGGATGTATATGGTCTGGTATATTGGTATTGCTTTCGTGGATAAAATTTTGTACATGTGATTTTAAATAGGTGGAGAAAATGTCTAACATAGAATGGATTTTAATTATCATAACAATATTTTTAGTAATACTGCTATTTCGATATATTCAATTAAAAAAACAAATCCGTAATCTTGCGGATCAAGTTAATGAATTGAATTCTGGAAATTCACAGCAGATGTTAGACATTTCGTTGATTGATAAAGATTTAGAAAGACTGGCTGGTATATTGAATCAATATAATATCAGACAACGACAGGCTGTTGCAGGCGTATTACGCAATGAAGCGTATTTAAAAGAATCTGTTGCTAATATATCACATGATTTGCGTACACCTCTTACAGTCATTCTTGGTCATTTACAATTATTGCAAAAAGAAAATTTGGAATCCATTCAAGCACAGCGTGTAAAAGTGATTTTTAGCAAAGCCGAAAAAATGAAAGAATTGGTAGAAACATTCTATGACCTTTCTATTTTGGAGGAACAGCAGACAGTTCCAGAAAAAGAAAAGTTTAATATATCTAATATGTTAATAAATTTAATTACGGAAAATGCCGTTGCATTAGAAAAGGAGAATATTTTACCCGAAATAAATCTCCCAGATTATTCAATATACGTATATTCTGATAAAAATATGGTAGAACGAATTTTACAAAATCTGTTGACAAATGCAATTAAGTATTCTGTTGGAACGATAAAAATAACACTTATGGAGAAAGAAAATAATAATATTATATTTACCATTGAAAATCCAATGAGTGACAGTTCAGAAATTGATTGCAATCGACTTTTTGACCGTTTTTATACAGGCGATAAATCAAGACATAATGGAAGTACAGGATTGGGACTTGCGGTAGTAAAAACACTTGTTGCCATTCTTGGCGGAAATATTGTTGCAAAAGTACATGCCAATAGCCTTATTATTACTCTTGAATTATAAAGTATTGAAGATATATTCGTATGATAATTCATTGAAGAGTGGACATGACGGTGTGAAATTTTTTCTGTAAATTTAAATCTTCTATGATAATTGATGCGGATTAACAGCAGATTTCTGTGGTTAAGCCGTTGTTTATTTAATAGCAAATTTAAATTGGTATGTCAAGAGACGGTGTGAAATTTTTTCTGTAAATTTAAATCTTCTATGATAATTGATGCGGCTTAACGGCAGATTTCTGTGGTTAAGCCGTTGTTTATTTAATAGCAAATTTAAATTGGTATGTCAAGAGCGCCCAGAGAAATCTGGGCGTATATTTACTCTTGGCCGTCCAACTTTTATTGTTATATTAGCCGATCCGGGTACATGATTTCCAGTTCACCACGTACTTTGCCCCAATTCCGGATTGGCATTGTCCATTTTTTTGCTATCTCAAAAGTTCCTAAGTATAGTGCCTTCATCAGTGCCTGTGAGCTTGGGAATACGCTTCTCTGCTTGTTCAATCTACGATAGCACGAATTCAG
>NZ_ATVU01000036.1:0-22982 GCF_000420885.1 Dorea sp. AGR2135
TGTAGAGTAACTTTTGATTGTATGGTCGGTAAGACCACGGAGAGAAATCATCTCTCTGTAAGAATTAAAATATTTGTCCATAATGAACCTCCTAAAATAAATGATGTTTGTAATAAAAAAAGTAAAAACAAACACCTAAAGGGAGGCGGACGAATAAAAAAATCAGATATGTAATTGTTAAGAATAAAAAAACATGATAACATAAGCATAGCAGTTCTTTTGTGTGTAATTGTTTGAGTGTGGTAACTTAACAATATAACATATACAAAAAAACTGCTACTTTTATTTTTGAAAAAAAAGTGGCGACCTTATTGTACGTAACGCTAGCCATCGCGCCAGCGATTTGGTACAATAATACAGATTAATAAGGAGGCATATGAGAATGGAAAACCGGAAGATTGTATTACCTGAGAATGTGAAAAAGATTATAGAGACGCTTCAGACACATGGTTATGAGGCTTATGCGGTCGGAGGATGTGTACGGGATTCCGTATTGGGACGAATTCCTCAAGATTGGGATATTACAACTTCTGCGATGCCTCAGGAAACAAAAACATTGTTTGATAAGACATTTGATACAGGGATTGAGCATGGAACAATTACAGTTTTGCTCGATCATGAAGGATACGAGGTGACGACCTATCGAATTGATGGGAAATATGAAGATAACAGACATCCGAAGGAGGTTACATTTACTAGGTCGTTAAAAGAGGATCTTCTCCGTCGAGATTTTACAATCAATGCGATGGCATATAATGATGCAGATGGACTTGTAGATATTTTTGGCGGAATGGAAGATTTGAAAAAAGGAGTTATTCGCTGTGTGGGAGATGCAACGGCAAGATTTTCGGAAGATGCTTTGCGTATATTAAGAGGAATACGGTTTGCGGCACAGCTTGGATTTGAAATTGATGACGAGGCGAGAATGGCTATGAAAGAGCTGGCTCCAACGCTTCGAAAAATTAGTGCAGAGCGAATTCAGGTGGAACTGGTAAAAACGTTAGTTTCTGATAGACCGGATATGTTACGGACAGCTTATGAGCTTGGAATTACAAAGCAGTTTTTGCCGGAATTTGATCTTCTTATGAAGACGGAACAGGAGACGCCACACCATATGTACAATGTAGGGGAGCATACATTACATGCATTAATGAGGGTGCGTCCGGATAGAATATTACGTATTACAATGTTGCTTCATGACATGGGAAAACCTGAGTACAAGACTATGGATGAGACGGGACAGGCACATTTTAAAAAACATGCAATTGGTAGTGAGCATATTGCCAAAGAAATTTTAAAAAGATTAAAATTTGATAATGAGACAATCCGAATTGTCACAAGGCTGGTGCTTTGTCATGATTATCGTATGCCGGCAGAAGCGAAAAATGTAAGGAAAGCCATGAATAAAATTGGTGAAGACATTTTTGAATATTATATGGAAGTGAGACGTGCGGATGTGTTAGCACAGAGTACATATTTGCGGGAACGAAAACTAAAAAATCTAGATGATATAGAAACACTGTATGCAAAAATTAAAGAGGCGAAGCAATGTGTTTCATTGAAAGAACTGGCTGTAAGTGGTAGCGATTTGATAGCTATTGGAATTAAGCCAGGAAAAGAAATTGGTGAAATATTGAATCGATTACTGGAAATGGTTATAGAAGATCCAGAATTGAATCAGAAAGAAATTTTATTGAAAAAAGCTACAATTTAAAAAGGAACAGGTTGAAGTTCAAATGGGGACGGGGTTCTTTTGAAAAAACCCCGTCCCCATTTGCATATTTTCGCAATTGTTTTCATAGGATAGAGAGAATATGTAGTAGAGTGCAGGGGGCTGAATATGCAAGATTATGAACGGGATAATATATTAGAACAATATGAAATTGCCGTAAATAGCACCCGGAAGACCAGGGGTGCTATTTTATGCAGCACAGATAAGGGTGTGTTTTTAATGAGAGAGGTAGGGGTATCTGAAAAGAGGCTTCCTGCGCTTATCGAATTGTATGAGTATTTTATGGATTATGATTATCAAACTATAGATATGCCAGTGAAAAACCGGGAAGGAGATTATGTAACAAAGGGGGGTGATGGAAGTATTTACATGCTTAGACGAATGCCGCCGGGGCGGGAATGCGATGTAAGAAGAGCGGCAGAACTTTTTGAGGCAGCAGGTAATTTGGCGAAGATACATTTGTTGATGAGAAAAAAAATAATGGAAAATGTGTCGGAAGCGGAGAATTTGGAGGAGGGGTATATAAGACATAATCGAGAATTACGTAAAGTGCGGGCATACATCAGAAATGTTTCTCCGAAAGGGGAGTTTGAATATTTGTTCCTGGAGTATTTTGATCAGATGGAAGCATGGGCAGACGCAGCGGTTAAAAGCCTGAAAGCTTCGGGATATAAACAGCTTTATCAACAAAGTATTGATGCAGGATATATGGTACATGGTGAATACAATTACCACAATATTTTGTTTGATGCGACTTCTGAAAAAGATAATTATGGGCATAGAAAGTTAAATGTTTACACGGTGAATTTTGATCATTTTAAAAAGAATGTTCAAGTAGAGGATTTGTATTATTTCTTAAGAAAGGCAATGGAAAAACAAGGTTTCAAAGAATGGATCAGCGATGGAATACTCAATGCATATTCAGCAATTATACCGTTGGGGAAAAATGAATTGGAGTATTTGAAAAATAGATTGATGTATCCAGAAAAATTTTTTAAAGTTGCAAATTCATATTATCATTCAAATAAAGCATGGATATCAATAAAAAATGTTGAAAAAATGCAGATGGCAGTCAGACAAATGAAGGAAAAAGAACATTTTTTAAATCACTTTTTTGATGCTCGGATTTAAATCTTAAAAATGCCTAAAAAGCCTATAAATACGCAGTAAAAAGGGTAAATATCCTTGACAAATATAGGGAAAACAGGTATAACAATATCTAGAGGCAGGGTGCCTAGATAAACAGGAGGAGGAAATTATCCATGAACAAAACAGAATTAGTAGCAGCTATTGCTGACAAAGCAGAGATTTCTAAGAAAGATTCTGAAAAAGCTTTAAAAGCTTTTGTTGATGTAGTTACAGAAGAACTTAAGAAAGGTCATAAGATTCAGTTAGTTGGATTCGGAACATTCGAGACAAGCGAGAGAGCTGCAAGAGAGGGAAGAAATCCGTCTACAGGGGAGACAATGAAGATTGAAGCTTGCAAAGCACCTAAGTTCAAAGCTGGTAAAGCATTAAAAGACGCTGTTAACGAGTAATGGATTAGTTCTAGATAAGTGTACGGGCGGGGAGTTGTTGGCTCCTCGTTCTTTTTGGTATATGGAAATTGTGTGTAAGAAGCATACAATTTAATTGGGGACGGGGTTTTTTTGAAAAAACCCCGTCCCCAATTGGAAGAAAATGGAGAAATATTATGAGATTAGATAAATTTTTGAAGGTGTCGCGTTTAATCAAGCGCAGAACGGTTGCAAATGAAGCTTGTGATGCTGGGCGAGTGCTGGTCAATGGTAGTGTTGCGAAGGCTTCGGTCAAGGTTAAAGTCGGAGATATTATTGAAATTCAGTTTGGTACAAGAACTGTGAAAGTTGAAGTCCTGGATATTCAGGAGACGACGAAGAAGGAAGAGGCGAAAGACTTGTTCAAATATCTGTAATAAATGCAGGGTACCTTTCATATGATTACTAAGAAAGGTTGTGATGTGCATGGATGAGAGAAATGTATCAAAACCAGCTATGCGGGGGCATAAACTGGTTTTGAATAACCGGACCGCAAGTCTGGTGACGGGTGTGAAGGATGTATTATCTTTTGATTTGAATGAAGTTCTACTGGAAACGGAGCAGGGAATGTTGATGGTGAAGGGGACGGACCTTCATGTAAACCGGCTGAGTCTGGAAAAAGGAGAAGTGGATCTGTCCGGAAATATTGACAGTATTGCTTATTCGGATGTGCATGCAGAACAAAAACAGGGAGAGAATTTCTTTGCACGTTTGTTTCGTTAATGTGTGCGGAAAGTTGCAGGAAAGTCAATGATTGGGATTGAAAAAGAATTATTAATTTTTCTGACTGCATTTTCATCTGGATTATTTTTAAGAGGAACATACAGATGCCTGGAATGCTTCCGGGATATTGTGAAACATTCGTTTCTCGCAGTCGGAATAGAGGACTTGTTTTACTGGATTTTTGTGGAAATGTATCTGTTTGTGCAAATTTACCACACTAGTAGTGGTAGTGTGCGCTGGTATTATATACTAGGTGTTGTAGTTGGAGCGTGCTTGATGTCATGGCTTTTGCATAAAGTTAAAAAAGTGTGTAAAAAAATCTACACCCGTAAAACTTGATAAATTTCAGGGAAAAAGTTATTATTATAAAAAAGTATAAATCGGTGCGGGAACCGAAGACAAGGGTGAGTATTAATATGAAAGATACGAGGCGTAATAGCCGTAAGAGAAGGTCCAGGAGGCGGACGAATCAACACAAGTTGAGTGTGCTTGTAATTACAGGTGTAATTTTTTTGATGACAGCACTTGTAGTGGTCGGTGGAATTTCTCTTCGGGCGAAGGAGAAAAGTTATTTGGCTCAGGAGACGGAGCTTAAGAAACAGATAGATGAAGAGAAAGCCAGATCACAGGAGATAGACGATATGGAAGCATACGTTGGAACTGACGAGTATGTGGAAGAGATTGCGAAGGAAAAGCTTGGTCTGGTGAATGAAAATGAGATCATATTAAAAGCAAAGTAACGAATGAAAAAGCTTTGGGCGAAAGCCCGAAGCTTTTTTGTATAATAGGATTAGGGTGTCAAAAGACACGTTAATTAATATATGATTTTATTTGTACCTTGAAAATTTAACACGAATTGCGTTTGAGTTTTGCCTTAGACTTGTGGACTAACGATATTGAAGATGACTTCCACCTCTATAGGTGGTGAGAAACAAGCTGGTATCAGCTGGGGGATTGACTTGCAGAGATGCGCAGTAGAAGTATGTCATGCAATTGCATGACGCGCACCTTGCAGCAAGAATGCCGAGGCATTCTTGAAAAAAAGCGGAGCGGGAATACGAAAGCTGAGATAGAAGAATTAGTAAGGGGAGATTTTTATGCAGGAATTGAAGGAGCGGGGAGCACAGATTTTTACGAATCCGTATGTGATTCAAGTAGACAAGTTTGCGGGATCTTTAAAGAAGCTGTCAGATACATTTTCAAAGCTGGAGGATTATCGCGCTACATTTACAAATGAGGAAAATGACGACATTTTTGAGCGTGTGACTCAGAAGGTGTGCCGGGAGTGTGAAAATCGAGAAAAATGTCTGGGGGAGAGACGGCAGCAAACGTATCATATGATGCGGGAAATTCTGTGTGCGGTTCAGGACTACGGTGCCGAGCTAAATGTGGAATTAAAACGCAGGCTTATGAAGCAGTGCCTTTTGGCACCGAGATTTTTGCGAGAGACACTGGAAAATTATGAAAATGTGAGACAGAAGTTGATATGGAATAATAAAATGGTACAGAACCGGGAGGGCTTTGCTGCGCAGTTAAATGACCTGGCGAAGACTTTGTGCTATACGACTCACGAGCTGGATGCCGGGATATTTGAAGATGAGCATTTGAAAAAGAAAATCCGAAATCAGTTAAAAAAGTCCGGAATCAAGATTTTGTCCTCGGTTTTTTATATGACCGCCCAGGGGAAATATGAGATACATTTGACGTTAAAGGCGTCCAAGGGGCATATTGTCGCTATGAAAGAACTGGCGTCAGAAGTTGGGAAAATGGCAGGCCGGATCATGGTTCCCGGGAGGGGAGAACGCCCAATTATCGGGGACGAGTACTGCACAGTTGCCTGTGTGGAAGGAGCAAGATTTCACACGATCCAGGGTGTGGCCAAAATAGGAAAAGGCAGCGAGAAAATTTCCGGAGATACATTTTTGACCTCGGACTTGCCAGGAGGAAGAAAAGGTGTGGCACTGTCAGACGGCATGGGTTCAGGTGAGCGCGCATTTCGAGAGAGTACGATGGTAGTGGAAATGTTAGAAGAGCTTTTAAACGCTGGATTCCCGGTAAAAACGGCAGTTCAGATTATGAATACAGCCCTCGTGACCGGTCGGGAAGAAGTAATGTTTTCCACGATTGATGTGGCGATTATTGATCTGTACGATGCAAGCTGTGAGATAGTAAAAGCAGGAGCAGCCACTACATATATAAAACGAAAAGATGAGGTGGAGGAAGTGCATTCTATTTCCCTTCCGATTGGTGCGCTGGCAAGGCTTGATATAGAACCGGAGCGGCGACAACTTGAAGATGGAGACTTTCTTATTATGGTGACAGACGGTGTATTGGACACCTTGCCGACGGGGAAACAGGACAGCCTCATGGAAGAATTCATTTGTCAGGTGGAGTCCCAGAATCCGGGAGAAATGGCACATCACATTTTGAACCGGGTCATGGAATATGCAGGCGCAGCGCCTCTTGATGATATGACAATTCTTGTGACAGGAATCTGGAAGCTTTAGAATATCATTGTAGTTGAAGTATTTGCCTCTAAGAATAAAAAAGGAATATGGTCTATATGTAAATAGTGAAATAGAGAAAATATATGGAAAACTTGCAATTTGCGGGCAAATTTTATATATTGATATCAGAAATCAAAGCCATTCTTGAATAACAAATAAGCGAGGAAATGTTTGGGCAGATGATTAGAGAGTCGTCCTAACAGGATAAAGCAGATGTATCAGAGAGTAAAAGCTTATGTAGAAGAACAGCATATGCTGGAGAAAAAGGACAGAGTAATTGTAGGCGTATCGGGAGGTGCAGATTCCGTATGCCTGCTTTTTGTGCTTACAAAGCTTCGGGATGAACGACAAAAAAGCGGAGATGGAACGTTGGAAATTACAGCGGTGCATGTACATCATGGCCTTCGCGGAGACAGTGCTGACGCAGACGAGCGTTATGTGCGGAAAATTTGTGATGCGTGGAATGTTCCGCTTGTTGTTTATCATAAGAATATAAGAGAACTTGCAAAATGCTGGAATATGTCTGAAGAGGAAGCGGGCAGAAAGGCCAGGAGAGAGGCATTTCTGGAAGTAAGAAACCAGTATAGCGATGTTCCATGTGACAATGCTCAATATGGTGATATCCAGTCCCACCATGCTGAGTGTGCCAATGGCAGACAAGAGAGCGCACAAGGTTTTGGGAAAATTGCGCTGGCACACCACAGAAATGATGAGGCCGAGACCGTGTTATTTCATTTGTGCCGGGGAACAGATGTCCGGGGACTTGGCGGGATTGCGCCGGTGTCCGGATTTTGGATTCGTCCACTTCTTAATATAGGAAGAAATGAGATTGAATCATATCTAGAAAAAGTGGGAATATCTTATTGTACAGACGAGACGAATGCAGAAAATGTTTATGCAAGAAATAAGCTTCGTAATCAGGTTATTCCACAACTGGAGGAAATAAATGAACAGGCAGTCTGGCACATTTCCAGAACAGCTCAGAGCGTGCGTGAACTTTGGAGCTATGTGGATATGCAGATTGAGGAGTATAAGAAAAAAGTGTTGCAGATAGAGCCACAATCATGTCGGAAAGAAACAAATCTTGCTACAGGAGCTATTAGTCTGATTCTGAATAAAAATGAATATGACAAAGTCCCGGCACCGTTAAAAAGTTATGTGATCCACCGGATCATCTGTGAAGCTGCGGGGCACGAGAAGGATATCAGTGCAGTACATGTACAGGCGGTAGAGGAGCTTTTGAACCGGCAGGTGGGTCGGAAAATAGATTTGCCTTATGCTGTGACTGCGAGCCGCATTTATGGAGGAGTGAAGTTTGAAAAGAAACCAGTCATTTCTACAAAAATGATTGATCCAAACCATTTAAATGATGAAAATATAGAAGATCCAGAGGCTTTGTTTCAGTTCCGCATTTTCGAAAGACCGCCTGGAATGAAAGCATTTCCTGAAAAAACCTACACGAAATGGTTCGATTATGATATAATTAATAACACTGTGGAAATCAGACACAGACAGGCCGGAGATGTCCTTGCAATTAATAAAAATGGAGGAACGCAAAGGCTGAAAAAGTATTTTATTAATGAGAAAATTTCGCGGGAAGAGCGGGAGAAGGTCTGGCTGGTGGCAGATGGGCACGATATTATGTGGGTGGTCGGTCACAGACAGAGCCAGCGTTATCAGATTACAGAATCTACAAAAAAGATTTTAGAAATTCACTTTTGCAAAGGAGAAAATTATGGCAGAGACAGTAAGAGTATTAGTTGAGGAAGAAGAAGTTGATAAGAGGATCCGTGATCTTGGAGAGCAGATCAGTAAAGATTATGAAGGAAAAGAAGTGCATCTCATCTGTGTATTAAAAGGTGGCGTATTCTTTATGTGCGAACTGGCAAAGAGAATTACCGTGCCGGTGTCCATGGACTTTATGAGTGTCAGCAGTTATGGTGACGGAACAGCTTCAAGCGGTGTAGTTAAGATTGCAAAAGACCTTGATGAGACACTGGAAGGAAAAGATGTTCTGATCGTAGAAGATATCATTGATTCAGGAAGAACGCTTTCTTATCTGATTGAAATTCTTAAAAAACGTGGACCAAAGAGCCTGAGACTTTGTACATTATTAGATAAACCGGAAAGACGTGTCAAAGACGTGAAGGTTGATTATGTTGGATTTAACATTCCAGATGAATTTGTTGTGGGCTACGGTCTGGATTATGCCCAGAAATATAGAAATCTTCCATACATCGGAGTTGTAGAAGGTGTGGAGTAGAAGGGAGCAAAAAGCTTGGACACTAGAAAAAATAAAGGAATCAGCGGAGCCGGTCTTTTAGTTCTTGTTGTATTTCTGTTTGCAGTGCTCTGGTTTACGAACATGTTCGAGAACCAGAGTGACAGACTTACCTGGAGTGAGTTTCAGACACTGGTTACAGGAGACAATGTAGACAGCATTTCTGTGATTCAGAATAAAAATGTGCCGACCGGACATGTGGAAATCAAACTGAAGAAGAAAGATAAAGACGGTAAGCAGGTGCGGTATCTGTATGTTTCAGATATTAATGAAGTGCAGGATTATCTGAAAGAGAATAAGCTGGACTATGATATGGCAGATGTTCCGCAGGACACATTATTTTCAACAACAATTCTGCCGGTGCTTCTTACACTTGCAGGTGTGATGTTCATTTTTATGATGATGAACCGTCAGGGAGGAAATGCCGGAAGCAAAGCCATGAGCTTTGGAAAGAGCCGTGCAAAGTTAAGCACAGACAGCGACAAGAAGGTTACATTTGATCATGTTGCAGGACTGAAAGAAGAGAAAGAGGAGCTGGAGGAGATCGTTGATTTCCTGAAAGAACCTAAGAAATATATCCAGGTTGGAGCGCGTATCCCGAAAGGAGTTCTCCTTGTGGGACCTCCGGGAACCGGAAAGACACTACTGGCCAAGGCAGTAGCCGGAGAGGCAGGAGTTCCGTTCTTTACTATTTCCGGATCTGATTTTGTGGAAATGTTTGTCGGAGTCGGAGCTTCCAGAGTCCGTGACTTATTCGAAGAGGCTAAGAAAAATGCACCGTGCATCATTTTTATCGATGAGATTGATGCAGTCGCAAGACGAAGAGGAACCGGTATGGGCGGCGGTCATGATGAGCGTGAGCAGACATTGAACCAGTTACTTGTTGAGATGGACGGATTCGGTGTCAATGAAGGGATCATTGTCATGGCAGCAACGAACCGTGTCGACATTCTGGATCCTGCAATCCTTCGTCCGGGACGTTTTGACCGTAAAGTCGTAGTCGGAAGACCGGATGTACAGGGAAGAGAAGAAATTTTAAAAGTTCACGCAAAGGGAAAACCGCTCAGTGAGGAGATCGATCTGAAACAGATCGCGCAGACAACTGCAGGATTTGCAGGAGCAGATCTTGAGAACTTATTAAATGAAGCGGCAATTCTGGCAGCAAAAGCAGGACGCCTCTTCTTAAAGCAGGAAGACATCCAGAAAGCATTTATCAAAGTCGGAATCGGAGCAGAGAAAAAGAGCCGTATTATTTCTGAAAAAGAAAGAAGAATCACAGCTTTCCACGAGGCTGGTCATGCAATTTTGTTCCATGTCCTTCCAGACGTGGGACCGGTGTACAGTGTATCTATCATTCCGACCGGAAGTGCCGGCGGATATACGATGCCGCTTCCGGAGCAGGACGAAATGTTCAATACAAAAGGCAAGATGCTGCAGGATATCACAGTGGCACTTGGCGGCCGTGTTGCGGAAGAAATCATTTTTGATGATATTACGACAGGAGCTTCTCAGGACATTAAACAGGCGACTGGTATTGCGAAATCCATGGTAACGAAGTTCGGTATGTCTGAGAAAGTCGGACTGATCAATTACGACGATGACAGCGATGAAGTTTTCATCGGAAGAGATCTTGCCCATGCTTCCAGGGGTTACGGTGAGAATGTTGCCGGTGTGATCGACCAGGAAGTAAAACGGATCATAGATGAGTGCTATGCAAAAGCGAAGAGTATTATTCATGAGTACGATCATGTACTTCATGCATGTGCAGAACTGCTTTTGGAAAAAGAAAAGATTTCCAGAGAAGAGTTTGAAGCGTTGTTTGGAGATGAAGCATAGATGAATAAGAAAGCATTATTTTGCGACGGTACTTCGCAGTATGTGAATCCGTCCGAACCGGAGCGCAACGAAGAAGTTGCGTTCCGGTTCCGTACCGCTAAGGACGATGCAGAACATGTCTGCCTTGTTCACGAGAAAATCCGGTATGAGATGGAGAAGACACAGACGGGCGAAGTATTTGACTATTATGAGATAAAAAGACAGCTGGGCGAGGAGCCGTTCCGGTATTATTTTGAGATCCGAAGCGGCAGTGAAGTATGCTATTATAACCGGTGCGGAGTGTCAGAGCGAGTGGTGTCAGACTATGATTATGTAGTCTGTCCGGGCTTTCGTACACCGAAGTGGGCGAAAGGCGCAGTCATGTATCAGATATTTACAGATCGTTTCTGCAACGGTGACCCTGACAATGATGTGGAAGACCGGGAATATTACTATATCGGAGACTACAGTAGAAAAGTTACAGACTGGAACCGCTATCCGGCAGCCATGGATGTGCGGGAATTCTATGGTGGAGATTTAAAAGGAGTCTGGGATAAACTGGACTATTTACAGGATCTTGGAGTAGAAGTGTTATACTTTAATCCAATTTTTGTATCTCCTTCCAATCACAAATATGACATTCAGGATTATGATTACATTGATCCTCATTATGGAGTGATTGTTGAAGACGGCGGAAATATACTGGCAGAGGGCGATCATGAAAATGCCAATGCCACGAAATATCAAAAACGAGTGACGGCCAAAAAGAATCTGGAGGCCAGCAATGAATTTTTTGTTCAGTTTGTGGAAGAGGTGCATCGGCGCGGCATGAAGGTGATTCTGGATGGAGTGTTCAATCACTGCGGATCCTTCAATAAATGGCTGGACAGAGAGCGCATTTACGAGAAACAGGAAGGGTATGCGCCGGGAGCATATGTCAGCGCAGACAGCCCGTATCGCAGCTATTTCCGGTTCTTTCAGGAAGAGCGGGAACGCTGGCCATACAATGGTTCATATGACGGATGGTGGGGACATGATACTCTGCCGAAGCTGAATTACGAAGATTCACCGGAGTTGGAAGCTTATATTTTTGAGATTGCGAAGAAATGGGTGTCACCGCCGTACAATGCGGATGGATGGCGTTTGGATGTGGCAGCGGATCTTGGAAGAAGTAACGAGTACAATCACGAATTCTGGAAAAAGTTCCGTAAAGTTGTAAAAGAAGCAAATCCGGAAGCACTGATCCTGGCGGAGCATTACGGAGATCCAAGCGAGTGGCTGGAAGGTGATGAGTGGGATACCATCATGAACTACGACGCATTTATGGAGCCGGTCACCTGGTTTTTGACTGGGATGGAGAAGCACAGTGACGAGGCAAGAGAAGACTTAAGAGGCAACGCCGACGCATTTGTAAATGCGATATGTCATCACATGAGCAATATGATGACGCCGTCCCTGCAGGTTTCCATGAATGAATTGTCGAATCATGACCATTCCAGATTCCTGACGAGAACGAATCACAGAGTCGGCCGTGTGCAGGAACTGGGGGCAGAAGCAGCCAATGAAAATGTCAATGTGGCAGTTATGCGTGAGGCGGTCGTTATGCAGATGACGTGGCCGGGCGCACCAACTGTTTATTATGGCGACGAGGCCGGCGTGTGCGGATTTACGGATCCAGACAACCGACGTACGTATCCGTGGGGGCATGAAGATCAGGAGCTGATTGCATTTCACAGAGAAATGATCCGGATCCACAAGCGATACCCGGTGTTCAGGGAAGGTTCTGTTCAGATGCTTGAGTGGCGGGAAAATGTATTGGCTTATGCAAGAACAGATCAGAACCAGCGGATTGTTGTAATCATTAATAACAGTGATGCTCTGGAGGAAGTAACGGTTCCTGTATGGCAGGCAGAAATCCCGATGCGTGGACGTATGAGAAGGCTGATGTATTCTTATCATGAGGGCTACACAACTGAGTACGAAGAGTATATAGTAGAAGATGGAGAGATAGTTGTAAACATGGGTGCGTACTCCGCACTTGTTTTGAAGGAGATGGACGTTAATTATGGATAGGTTAGACGTAAAACTTTGGGCGCTTGCAGAAAAAGGACAGATTGTTCCGGACCGGTCACTTCTTAAGACACTGGAGCAGATTGCCGAAATCAGAAAGAGCGCTGACCTCAACACAGCAGTACTGGATCATGTGGCTGCACATATTAAAGCTGGTATGAGCACAGCGCAGATCGATAAGCTTGTATATGATTTCACGACAGAACACGGAGGAATTCCGGCACCGCTTGGATATGAAGGATTTCCAAAGAGTGTGTGCACATCGATCAATAATGTTGTATGCCACGGAATCCCAAGTGAGAATGAAATCCTTGTAGAAGGGGATATTATCAATGTAGACGTATCAACCATTTTAAATGGATATTATTCAGATGCTTCTCGTATGTTCAAGATTGGAAATGTGTCCGAAAGAGCAGAACGGATCGTGCGTGTAACACAGGAGTGTGTAGAGCGTGGCCTAAAGGCAGCAAAGCCATGGGGGCATTTGGGAGATATTGCATACGCGATCAACACGCATGCAAAGAAAAATGGATATTCTGTTGTAGAGGAAATTGGAGGACATGGAATTGGTCTTGAATTCCATGAAGAGCCATTTGTAAGTTATGTAACACCAAAAGGCAGTGAAATGGTGCTTGTTCCTGGTATGATGTTCACAATCGAGCCGATGATCAACGAGGGAGCACCGGAGTTCTATGTAGATGAGGATAACGGCTGGACCGTATATACAGATGATGACGGATTGTCAGCCCAGGTAGAGTACATGGTACTTGTAAAAGAAAAGAGTGTAGAAGTACTGACGAAATAATAGATAGCAAAGCTGTTTGATACTGGTTACAGCAACTGCTGCTGTGAGCAGATATGATTCCATAGACAGGAATTATTAGATGACTTTAAGATAATGACACGAGATGCAGGAGGAAAAACAGATGCTTAGAATTGGAATGTTGACAAGTGGTGGAGACTGTCAGGCACTGAATGCAGCAATGCGTGGCGTGGTGAAAGGACTGTTTCAGGCACGTAAAGACGTGGAGATTTATGGATTTGAAGAGGGATATAAAGGGTTGATCTACTCGAGCTTCAGAATGCTTAAAGCTGAAGATTTCTCAGGAATTTTAACAGTCGGAGGAACAATCCTTGGAACTTCAAGACAGCCGTTCAAACTAATGCGTGTACCGGATGAAAATGGGCTGGACAAAGTAGAAGCTATGAAGCACACTTATCACAAGTTAAGTCTGGATTGTCTTGTGATCCTTGGTGGAAATGGGACTCATAAGACAGCAAACCTTCTGCGTGAGGAAGGCTTAAATGTTGTGACGCTTCCGAAGACGATCGACAACGATCTGTGGGGAACAGATATGACATTTGGATTCCACAGTGCGGTTGAAGTCGCAACAGATACGATCGATCGTATCCATACAACAGCAACTTCCCACAACCGTGTATTTATTATTGAGATCATGGGACATAAAGTCGGCTGGGTAACGCTGCACGCAGGAATTGCAGGCGGTGCCGACATTATTCTGCTTCCGGAGATTCCTTATGACATGGATGTGATTGCAGAGGCAATAGACAAGCGTGCCAAATCAGGTAAAAAGTTTACCATTATCGCAGTGGCAGAAGGAGCTATCTCCAAGGAAGACGCGAAGCTTTCCAAGAAAGAATTAAAGGACAAACAGGCAAAGAAGAAATATCCTTCTGTAGCTTATGAGATGGCAGAAAAAGTTCAGAAGAGAACTCAGCAGGAAGTGCGTATCGCAATTCCAGGACACACCCAAAGAGGTGGATCCCCGTGTCCATTTGACCGTGTATTGTCAACAAGACTCGGCGCAGAAGCTGCCCGCGCGATCTTAGATGAAAATTATGGTTGTATGATGTCCGTAAAGAATGATAAGATTGTTCGTGTTCCGCTTAGTGAAGTAGCAGGAAAGTTAAAATATGTTGATCCGAAGTCTGAGATCATCAGACAGGCAAAGATCACCGGAATTAGTTTTGGAGATGAATAATAACCATGTCATATATGGCTTTATACCGGAAATTCCGGCCAAATGAATTTGAAGATGTAAAGGGACAGGATGCAATTGTGCGGACGCTTAAGAATCAGATCGAAGCAGATCGTATCGGACACGCATACCTGTTCTGTGGAACAAGGGGAACCGGAAAAACAACGGTTGCTAAGATATTTGCAAAAGCAGTTAACTGTGAACACCCGGTAGACGGAAGCCCGTGTGGAGAGTGTGCAGTTTGTAAGGCGATTGCCGCAGGCAATTCCATGAATGTGATTGAAATCGATGCGGCTTCCAACAATGGTGTCGATAACATTCGTGAAATCCGGGAAGAGGTCGCCTACCGTCCAACAGAAGGACGTTATAAAGTGTATATCATTGATGAGGTGCATATGCTGTCTATCGGGGCCTTTAATGCACTTTTGAAGACGCTGGAAGAGCCGCCGGAGTATGTCATATTTATACTGGCGACTACAGAGGCGCATAAGATTCCAGTCACGATTTTAAGCCGGTGTCAGAGATATGATTTTAAACGAATTTCCATCGAGACTATTTCAGCAAGATTGCAGGAATTGATTAATAAAGAAGGATGGGATGTAGAAGAAAAGGCAGTCCGATATATTGCACGTATGGGAGACGGTTCCATGCGTGATGCATTAAGTCTCTTGGATCAGTGTGCTGCATTTTACATCGGACAGAAGCTGACATACGACCATGTGCTGGAAGTACTGGGGGCGGTGGACACGGAAGTATTCAGCCGACTGCTTCGTAAGATTTTGGACAGAAATGTACACAGTGTCGTTGAGATTGTAGATGAGCTGGTCATGCAGGGAAGAGAACTGTCGCAGCTCTCAGCAGATTTTACGTGGTATCTCAGAAACCTTCTGCTTGTCAGAAGCTCTGATGATATGGAAGATGTGTTAGATGTATCCAGTGAGAATCTGGCACGGCTGAAAGAAGAGGCTCAGATGATTGAGGATGATGCATTGATCCGGTATATTCGCGTATTTTCAGATTTGACCAGTCAGTTAAAATATTCAACCCAGAAGAGGGTCATGCTGGAGGTAGCACTGATTAAATTGTGTCGTCCGGCAATGGAGACAAATCCAGATACATTGCTTGACCGCCTGCGGGCAATAGAGGAAAAGCTGGAAAACGGTGATTTTATGGAAAATGCGGCGAGAGAACGTATTGTCTATGTAAATGGACCGGAAGGAGCAGAACAGGAACCGAAGAAAAAGCCGGAACTTCCGGAAGCTCTGAATGAAGATGTAAAACAAGTGGCAAAAGATTTCCGTAAACTCACATCGGATGCATCGCCAATGCTGCGGAATTATCTGAAGCAGGCAAGACTAAGTGCAGGAGAAGGAAACAGACTTCTGATCGTATTGCAGGATGCAGTAGGAGCCGGGGTAGTAGGAACAGAAGAACATAAAGAAGAAATCAGAAATCTGATCGAGAGTAAAATCGGAAAAAAACTGGACATCGATGTCCGTCAGGTAGAAGAAGGACGGAGATTTGAGGACAGTTTTGTAGATATAGAAAAACTAATCAATATGGATATTGTAGTGGAGGATGATTAATTATGGCAAAAAGAGGTGGATTTCCAGGAGGCGGAATGCCGGGGAACATGGCAAACTTAATGAAGCAGGCTCAAAAGATGCAGCGTCAGATGGAAGAGCAGGCAAAAGAAATGGAGACAAAAGAATTTACAGCAACTGCCGGTGGCGGAGCTGTAGAAGTCACAGTATCAGGATCCAAAAAACTTGTAAAAGTAAAACTGGATGAAGAAGTTGTAGATCCAGATGATGTAGAAATGTTAGAAGATCTCCTTGTGGCAGCAGTGAACGAGGCACTTGACAAAGTAGATGAAGCATCTGCAGCAAGTATGTCCAAATTCACAGGAGGCATGAATGGATTACTATAGTAACCAGATCAGCAAATTGATTGACGAGCTGTCCAGATTGCCGGGCATTGGTGCGAAGTCAGCATCCAGACTGGCATTTCATCTGATACATATGCCGAAAGAAGAAGTGAAACGTCTGGCAGACACTATGGTCGAGGCAAGAGAAAATGTACGTTACTGCAAAGAATGCTGCACCCTGACGGATCAGGAACTCTGCCCAATCTGTAGTAATTTAAACCGCGATCATAAGACAATTATGGTTGTAGAGAATACAAGAGACCTGGCAGCTTACGAAAAGACAGGAAAATACAACGGCGTCTACCATGTACTTCACGGCGCAATCTCCCCGATGCTTGGCATCGGTCCGGGAGACATCAAGCTGAAAGAACTGATCCGGCGCCTGGAAGGCGATGTAGAAGAAGTCATCATTGCGACAAATTCAAGTCTGGAAGGCGAGACGACCGCGATGTATATCAGTAAGCTGATAAAACCAACCGGAGTCAAAGTCAGCCGCATTGCCAGCGGCGTGCCGGTAGGCGGAGATCTGGAGTATATTGATGAAGTAACATTATTGCGCGCATTAGAAGGACGCACACAATTGTGAAAAGTGCTAAAAAAGAAAATTGGGGACGGGGTTTTTCTAAAAAAACCCCGTCCCCAATTTTTTCAACTACCGCGTATTTTCGCCTTTTTTCTCCTCTCACACCTGTCCCAAATTGATTTGTGCAGTTTTACAGCTTGACAAAATATATCTTGATATATACAGGTAACTGGTCTATAATTTGCTTAGGTGGGCAGTAAGAATGAACAATGAGTTCATAGATTAAAGGAGGAACAGAAAAAATGAAATTTTTCATCGACACAGCTAAGGTAGAGGACATCAAAAAGGCAAACGACATGGGAGTTATCTGCGGAGTAACAACAAATCCATCCCTGATCGCAAAAGAGGGAAGAGTATTTGAAGAAGTTATTGCAGAGATTGCATCTATCGTTGATGGACCAATCAGCGGTGAGGTTAAGGCTACAACTGTTGATGCTGAGGGAATGATCGAGGAAGGAAGAGCAATCGCAAAGATTCATCCGAACATGGTAGTTAAGATTCCGATGACAGTAGAGGGACTTAAGGCAGTTAAAGTTCTTACAGCTGAGGGAATCAAGACAAATGTTACACTTGTATTCTCTGCTAATCAGGCACTTCTTGCTGCAAGAGCAGGTGCTACATATGTATCACCATTCTTAGGACGTCTGGATGATATCTCTACAAGAGGAACAGACCTTATCGCAGAGATCGCAGAGATGTTCGCGGTTGCAGGTATTGAGACAGAAATCATCGCAGCAAGTGTACGTAACCCAATGCACGTTACAGAGTGTGCGCTTGCCGGAGCAGATATTGCTACAGTACCTTACAAGGTAATCGAGCAGATGACACATCATCCATTAACAGATCAGGGAATCGCAAAATTCCAGGCTGATTACAAAGCTGTATTTGGCGAGTAAGATTAGTGGAGCTTATATAGAACTATGAATATGAGGGGCATGTCTTTGGTGAGACATGCCTTTTTGCAATTCAAAGTGGGGAGTTATCAGTTATGTCAAAAAATAAATATACCGCTAAACGAGAATTTTACAAGTCAATACAGGACCTGGCGGAGCACCCGGTCGTGCTGGAAATGAAAAAATATCCGCAGCATGGAAAAACAAACTGCTATAAACATTGTCTCAGGGTGGCTTATTGCAATTACTGTCTCTGTAAAATGTTTCATCTGGATGCGAGATCTGCGGCGCGGGCAGGTATGCTCCATGATTTGTTCCTTTATGACTGGCACACGCATGCTGCCCAGACGGGGGAACGGTTTCATGGTCTGAAGCATCCGGAAAAAGCATACCGAAATGCGAAGAAATATTTCCCATTAAATCAGATTGAAGTAGATATTATCCGGACACACATGTGGCCGGTGACATTTCGGACATTTCCGAGAACGAGAGAAGGCTGGGTTACGACCATTACTGACAAGTATTGCAGTCTTCTGGAGACAGGACGTCGAAAGTAGGGGCGTGATGCCGTAAAGTTTCCGGGACAGGTCTCACCGATTGATAAATTATGCATATTTTCTGTGTTATCATTAACACCGCCATAGAGGCAAATATATTTAATGAGGTGAGAGTATATGGAACGGCAGCTTCCGAAAAATGTAAGACAGATTGGAAATGTCTGTGATGAGCCAAAGATTTATGTGGAGGATTATGTAGACACATTTCTTGGGCAATTGCAGGAAAAAGCAATGGAGAAACCTGTAGCAGCGGCACTGGTCGGGGAGATCACAAAATGTGAGGACAAGGTGGTTGTGTATATATCAGGAGCGATCCAGGCAGAAGATGTAGAAGTTGAAGGAACAAATTTAAAGATTTCCGAAGAAATTTGGGAAAAAATAGAGAAGGAACAAAAAGAGTATTTCAAAGATCAGAAATTAATTGGCTGGTGCCTTTTGGAGACAGGACATCCAATGAGCATGAATCGGGGAGCGCAGGAGCTGCACCGGAAAATGTATGATCAGGAAAATACGATTTTTATATGGAAAGATGCTTCATCAAGTGACGAGATGTATTTTGCTTATAAATATAATGAGCTGATGCAGATTGGCGGTCATTACATTTATTATGAAAAAAATCCACAAATGCAGAATTACATGATTAACACACGCAGGCAGAATGGCGTGACACCCAGTGAAATGGTTGAGGATCGAGCTACAAAGGATTTTCGTAGTGCGGTGAGGCAGAGAATGGAGATTAAGGAGCAGAGTCAGAGTTCAAAATTATTATATGCGACCAGTGCGCTTCTTGTGGTGGTGGTACTGGCAATAGGTGTCTCAATGATGAATAATTTTGAACGCATGGAATCTGTACAGCAGTCACTTGAGCAGCTCGCAAGTGCGAAAGGAACAGAGGCAAAGGTGGATGATAATGCTCAGGTGAACGACCAGCGTGTGAATGGAGAAAATGAAAATCAAATTAATGCGCAGTCTGAAGGGCAAAATCAAGAGGAAACAAAGGGAAATCAGAATAGTGAGACGGTTGCAGCCAGCGGTTCCGTAAAAGCTTCCAGTGATACAAAAAAATCAAACGACGCAAAATCAGAAGGAACGGTTCCGGAAGTGTCGACCGTACAGGAACAACTCAGTCAGTCGGACTATTATACTGTAAAAAAAGGAGATACATTGGCAAGCATCAGTAAGAAGACATATGGGGATACCGGCCATGTAGAGGCAATTTGTAAAATGAACGGGCTGTCAGATGGGAACCTGATTTTCATCGGGCAAAAGCTATTGTTACCATAGCTCGGAGTGTGGTACAATAGGGAAAAATAATAAATATGAAGGGAATCTGAATATTGAATCGAAAGAATAAAGATCTGCGGGTGGTGCGGGACTCGGAAGATGTGGACAAACTGGTCAGGCGGATCATGGACAATACAGAAGATGAAGAAACACAGATGGCGCAACTGGAGGAACAGGTGAAGGCGCATAAAAAGAAGATCAGAACAAGAATTCTGATAGTATTCATTTTGATTGTGGCAGCGTCCGTAGGAATCTATTTATTTATACATTTACAGACGTATACGAATGTGCGGGTGGCGAACACTTATCCGGAGGCAGGAAGTACGGACAGCAATTACAAGGAATTTTCGGAAGGTGTGATTCGTTACAGTAGAGATGGAATGGCATATTTGAGTCGGCAGGGGGAAGAGAAATGGAACCAGGCTTATCAGATCAAGACTCCGACTGTTGTAGCAGGAGAGGATTGTGCAATAATTTTTGACAAAGGCGGTAATGACGTTGTCATTTTTCAAAAAGACGGTGTAAAGGGCGAGATCCATACAACGCTTCCGATAGAAAAAGCGACAGTATCCAGTCAGGGAATTGTGTGTGCGGTGTTGAAAGACAGTTCATCACCCAAAATCGTCTGTTATGATACTGCAGGAAATATCCTAGTGGAGCATAAGACATCGCTGACCGGAACAGGATACCCGATGGATGTTGCTATTTCACCAGATGCAGAAGTGATGCAGGTCGCATATTTGTATACGCAGGACGGCAGTGTGACATCAAGGGTAGTTTACTATAATTTTGGCAGTGCAGGGGAACAGGAGACGGATCATCAGGTTACACAGGAAGAATATAAAGGAACACTGATGGCAGAAGGATTTTTTATGAACCAGAAGATTTCAGCAGTAGTCGGAGATAATATGCTGACAATATATCAAGGCGAAAGTGTTCCGAAAGAGACCAGTCAGATTAAGATAGACAAAGAGATAAAAAGCGTATTTCACGATAACAAATATATTGGTCTGGTCTTGAAAAATGAAGGAAAAGGCGGTTATGAACTCCGGCTTTACAATACGTCGGGAAAGCAGACATTGTCAAAAGATTTTACCGGGGATTATGGAAATGTAAAATTAAGCGGCGGCCAGGTGATTATGTATGATGGAAATAACTGCAGTATTTTCCTGAAAAGCGGAATACAGAAATTTGAAGGAGAGATAGAAACGAATATTCGTGAAATTTTTCCAACTATGGGAGTTAATAAATACATTGTGATAAATGCAAACGGCATGGAGAATGTCCGTCTTGTAAAATAAGGAGAAGGTATGGAGTGGAATTGGTTAACGATAGCAGTAGCAGGAGTATTTCTACTGGGATTTTTGATTGGAATCTACCGGGGAGCGATTCGTATCGCTGTGTCACTTGCGACTACGATTTTAACAATTGTCATTGTAGTTGCAGCATCACCTTATGTTTCATCGGCAATAGAAAAGCATACGCCGATTGATGAAATGATCAAAAGCCAGGTAACGAACACGATGGCAAAAGCGGCAGCTTCCCAGTTGGCCGGAGGCAGTGATGACAGTGGTTCAACAGGAATTTCAGCAGAAAGTGTACGAAAAGCATTGAAGGCAGCAGGGATTAGTGAAGAAGAATTGCAATCTTACGGTGTGTCAGTAGATGATATTGTAAATGGAAAGATTACAGGAGAACAATTGGCACAGTATGGAATTTCCAGCAGTATTTTAGACGGTGTAAATAATGACGAAGTCAGCGAAGAAGTCAAAAACGCAATTGAGGGAGCGGATATTCCAAGAGATCTGCAGGTAGCAGCTATAGAAAAAGCAGATCTTCCAGCAGTATTTAAGACACAGTTGTCTACCAATAATAACAGTGAAATTTATTCACAACTGGGAGTACAGACATTTGCACAGTATGTAGGAGAATTCCTGTCAAAACTAATTATTCATATTATTGCATTCCTGGGAACATTTTTGATTGTGACCATTATACTGCGTGCAATTGTATTTGCACTTGATATTGTGGCAGAATTACCTGTGCTGGGATTCATTAACCGGCTTGCAGGTGGAGTTGTTGGACTTGGCTGTGCACTTATCATTGTATGGGTGGCATTTATTATTATCACAATGCTCTATATGACAAGCATTGGAAAAGAAGCCTATGAGCTGATTCAGAATAATGATATAATAAAAATGATATATGATTATAATCCGATTATGCAATTAGCAGTGAAATTTTAAAGCTTTGACACGTAGTATTTTAGTGAAATGCTACGTGTCAAACTGCGTTTAATGGAAACTCTTCTTGCAAAATAAGATAATTTAATTGCAATTTTGGGTATTAATTTGGGGGAAATGTAATTCAAACTGCAAATATGAACAAGCAAAGCGAAATGTGATAACTAGAATCGTGTAAATTGTGTAAATAAAACAAACAATAAAAACAATATTGACAATTCTGGACGGGCATGATATATTATACAAGCTGTCACATGAGACAAGACTGGAAAGTGCTTAAGAGCTCATGGGAACGCAAAAAAAATAAATGAAATTTCCTGTTGACAAATGTCGATAGAAATGATATTCTAGATAAGCTGTTTCGGATGACAGAGATGATCGAAGCGGACAGCGAAAAAGAAAAATAAAAAAAGTTGTTGACAAGCGATTATGAATGTGATAATATAAATAAGCTGTCGCTGAGACGACAACAAGAAAAAAGAACCTTGATAATTAAATAATAGACAACAACCCTGAAGATTCTTTAAGAGAAAATTCAGAACGGACATTGAATAACAATGTCAACCTTAAAACAGTAAAAGGGATAAGAAAGCTAGTAGTTTTCTTGACCTGGAACGAACTTTGATTTTAAATCCGAGTCAAATCGGAATTAAGATTTTTAAACGAGAGTTTGATCCTGGCTCAGGATGAACGCTGGCGGCGTGCTTAACACATGCAAGTCGAGCGAAGCACTTAAGTCTGATTCTTCGGATGAAGACTTTTGTGACTGAGCGGCGGACGGGTGAGTAACGCGTGGGTAACCTGCCTCATA
>NZ_ATVU01000037.1:0-22162 GCF_000420885.1 Dorea sp. AGR2135
AAATGTTCGATTCTTATTTATACTTTTTTCTATCACTACTATTCTATTTTTATCATGCTGCGTTGAAATATTCCTCCAGGATTAAGTCTATTTCAATCACTTCTGAATAATCATAATACTGATCTTTCCGCTCTTTTGGAATAACTTCTTCAATAAATGGTTCCAATACATCCAGACAGTCTTCTATGATTTCCTGCGTATCTCCATAGACATCTACGGATATGATTTCCTTAGCATGTCCCAATAAATGCGAAACACCTTTTGAATTAAAGCTATTCTTCAGCAAAATAGTTGCATAGGTATTTCTCAACTGGTGAAAATGAATATCAGGCAAATCCAAAGATTTCAACAAGTCTTTATAGTATTTCTGATGAAAACCTTTACTCCTTGGATTCCCATATGTAGAACAACAAATATAATTCCAGTCCCGGAACTCTTTTGGTCTGCGTCTGCGGTTCTTCTCATAAGTTTTCCGTTCTTCCAGAATTGCTTCAAATACATAATCCGGTATTGGAAGTTCACGCACACCTGCAGGTGTTTTTGTTTTAATTTCCTGCTTTGTCAGCATCTTAGGTTCACAGTCTTCTGCTTTACTATTTGGCTTCTTTCCCAACTGACGCTCTACTCTCAACGTCCTGTGAATGTAATCGACATCACTGTATTTCAAACCGTTGATTTCACTTCTTCTGAGCCCCATCAATACAGCAAATAAAATCTGCATATGAATCGGTGTTTCTTTACTTGCCTCAATCAACTGTAGCACCTGCGGAAGTGTCAATGTTTTCTTTTCGTCGATTTTCAGAACACGATACTCTGTCTTTTTTATTTTCTTCGGTAAATTGATTCCCTTCGCAGGATTAGTTGCCAATACATTTTTGTTAAATGCATACTCCAATGATGTTTTCATGATCGTCCTGACATTTTTCGCAACTGATTCGTACTTTTCTGCAACTGTATTATATAATTTTCTGATATACCCCTGATTCAGTGTAGACATATACATTTTTCCAAGCTGTGGAACGATATAATTCCTAATGCAATGCTAAACTTATCAGGTGTAACAGCAATGCTTTTTTTAACTGATGTAGATCATGCGAACTTTGAAAACACAAACAGGACACGGTAACTTAACCTCCAAATGGCTACCGTGTCCCTGCAAGTCGTCATTGGTTTGTGTAAACGCAAAGAAACGGCGGCTCTGATTTCTCAAAACCGCCGTTAGGGTAATAACTTAAAATGAGCGCGCAAAATCACCTGCCCCAGCCAGCGGTTTTTTTTCTTTCCCCGTAGTCGGGGCAGGTTCATGCGCTATGCAATTATTCTTCTTTAGCTTCTATCAAGCCGATATTTTTTGCTCTGCGTTCCACATAGCAGCATATTTTCCGCCTTTCGCAAGCAATTCCTCATGGGTTCCAGATTCAGCAATCCTGCCATCACCCATTACAAGGATTTGATCTGCATTTTTGACGATGGAAAGGGTATGAGCAATCATTACCACAGTCTTTTTCTCTTTTAATAGATTAGCGATGGCCTGCTTTACGGCAAGCTCATTTTCAATGTCAAGAGATGCTGTTGCTTCATCCAAGAGCAGGATGGGGCTGTTTTTCAGTATAGCGCGGGCTATTGAAATTCGCTGACGCTCACCGCCAGAGAGAAGATTTCCATTCTCGCCAGTCGGCGTATCGTATCCCTTTTCCATCTTACGGATGAAGCTGTCACAGTTAGCCTCCCGGCAGGCAGCCTCGATTTCCGTGTCCGTAGCATTAGGGCGAGCGTGTCGGATATTATCCCGGATGGTATCGTCAAAAAGAAATATGTCCTGGTCTACCATAGAAACTTGCTCCAGTACACGCTCTGCGGCAACATGGTTAATGGGTTTACCGCCAATAGAAATCGTCCCGCCCGTTGCTTCATAATATTTTGCAATCAGGTTCAAAATAGTAGATTTGCCGGAGCCAGAGTCTCCGATAATGGCCGTGAGCTTTTGATCTGGCACCGTAAAGGTGGCGTGTTTTAGTACCGGTTCACCGGGAACATATGCAAAATCTACATTGTCAAATGTGATTTCATGAGTAGCTGTGTGAAGCGGCTCCATGCTGCCAGTTTCCTCCGGCTCATTCATTACACTCAAGATTTTGTTTTTCGAGATCATCAGGTTCTTATAACTGGTGAGGTCTACAAAAATCGAGTTAGCCAGCTTTGCACAGAACAGGGGCAGCATACAAATCAAAAGGTAGTCCACCGTGTTCAGTGTCCCTGCGACCCAGGGTGCATAGGCTAGCAAGATAACCAGCGGGCAGGACAGCCAACTCAAAATACCAAAGACCGCACCAATAGGAAGCACTTTTGATTCGTACACAAAGCTGATCCGACAGAACTCCCGCATAGCGTTGATAACGGTTTTATTCTTCAAACCACCTACGCCATAGGCCCGGAAAGTTTGAATACCAGACACATACTCCACAATGCTGCTGACATTCTCTGCACAAATATCATTCTTTTCTTTACCATACTTCCGAACCATACGGAAGGAAAGCCACAGTCCAGGGATCAAAAGCAAGTCGGCAATCAGCAGGATAATTCCGGCAGGCACATAAATGGTCATCACAAAAATAATCAGCATGAGCGAAAGTGCAAAACTCTTTGCCATATCACCGATCTTATGGGTCAGAATTTTTTCATAGTTGTTTACATCGCTTGTGATGGTATTGATATAATCGCCGGTCTGTCCCTGGGTAAACCGGGAAAGCGGGATACGCTTCAAATGGTTGCCCATAAAGAGGCGGGTATTCTTGCTGACCTCTGCACCGCCGATCTGCGCTTTGGTATAGCCATAGCTGTAAATCAGGATACGAAGAAGAAAAACCACCGCGATCACACAGGTCAGAACCAGGACACGGTTCATGTCAAATTGTCCCGACCACAAAAACTGCATGACAGAGTAAAGCAGCATAAACAGGCTGCCGGAGAGAAGCCCTTCCAGAACAGTCCCACCAACGCCAATATAAAAATTACGGTTCTTTTTCAATACATCATGCTCACTCATGCTGCTCGCCTCCCTCCAACTGATAAGTAATATTCCGGGCTGTTTCGTAGTCCTCCCACGCCTTCCGATAGTAAGCATTGTTCTTTCGGACTTCCTCATGGGTTCCGACACAGGTAATTGTGTGATTTTCAACCACTGCTACACGCTCGCACATCTTCAACGCGCTCAAACGATGGGCTACCACAATGACAGTCTTTCCCTTACAGAGATTTTGAATGGCTTTGTCAATCTCCATCTGATTTTCCGGGTCAGAGGCGCTTGTGGCCTCGTCTAAGATCAAAATGGGGGCATTCTTCAGGATAGCGCGGGCAATGGCAATCCGCTGTTTTTCACCGCCGGAGAAGCGAGAGCCGAAGCTGCCCACCTTCGTGTCATATCCATCCGGCAAAGACATGATGAAATCATCAATCTGCGCCTCTTTTGCGGCGGTCCGTACTTTTTCCAGAGTGGCGTTACTGCCCATGCGGATATTTTCTAAAACGCTGTCACGGGTCAGGAAGGTCTTTTGGAACACAATGGCGACATTTTTTAGGATAGTATCATAATTGAGTTCCTTTACATTTTTCCCGCCAATCAGCACTTCGCCCTCCTGCACATCATAGAACCGGGAGATCAGCTCAATCACGGTACTTTTACCGGCACCAGACTGTCCCACAAGGGCCATGCGTTCACCATCTTTAATTTTGAGATTAACGCCTTGCAGTACATCGGTCTTGCCATCATAGGAAAACCGAACATTCCGAAGTTCAATATCGTGATTTTGGGGAAAGTCCGCTCCACCCTCATAAATTGGAATATCCAGTATCTCTTTGGTCTTAGTAACAGCGTTCAGCACATTGGCAAAATTAGTCCCCAGTTCCTGTAGGGGGCGTATTTCCGTCAGATACATGGAACCTACATAGACGAACAGCAAAAATGCGCTGGCAGCCAGTGAGCCTTTCAGGAAAAACATTCCGCCGATTGGAACCATCATCAACATCCCACATTCGATGATAACAACAAAGGCCGCATAAGGTGGCCCCATGCGCCGGGAAGTTTCATTCCACATGGCGTTTTCTTCCTGGATAGCGTCTGAAAACTTTTGAAACGATTTGCTCCCCATGTTATAGGCTTTAATCAATTTCATGCCGCTGATGTACTCAATCATAACCGAGTTCAGTGTGGTAATGGAGTGATTGGCCCGTTCCATCAGGTCATCCGTATTGCGGAACATCATCCCCATTACAACAACAGCAAGGATCAGCGGAACCAGGGAAATCAATGCCAGAGGAATATTGACGGTCATCAGATAAATAAAGATGACTACCGGCCCCACCAGATAGCACACAAGGTCAGGAAGGTTATGGGCCAGAAACAGCTCCAACTTTTCAATATCTTCATTCAGAACCGTTTTTATGTCCCCGGTGCGCCGTTCATTCAAGGCCCCTAAAGGCGCTCTGGCCATGTGTTCTGCAACCATGCAGCGCACTTTGAAAAGAGCGCCATAGGCCCCTTTGTGAGCTGCTACGCCGGAACAGCCAAACAGGGCAATGAAAATGACTTTTCCCATATCGGATAATCGTCGAATCAGTCCCGCCACCTGCGTCATACTGTCAAAGTCAAGACCGCTGGTCGGTTCATCAAATACAAGCAAGTCTTTCCCACAAATCATGCTGACAGCTACAGCTACTCGTTGCTTTTGACCGCCAGAAAGCGTGTTTGGATGGCGCTCCCGATATGGGGTAAGGCCTAATTCCTCCAAAGTTGCATTTACCAGTGTTTGATCTGGATTGCGTATACCAAAGGAGCACTCTGCCTCCACGCTGTCAGCGAAAAGTTCATAATTCACATCCTGCATAACCATGTAAGAGCGTTTCAGCCTTTCCTTACGCTCAATCGGCTCGCTTTCCCACAAAAATTGTCCATCGCAGTCTTTGTGAAGCCCACAGAGAGCGCGGGAAAATGTAGTCTTTCCAGCTCCGTTGTGGCCGACAACACCAATCACTTCGCCCTTTCCGGCGGATAGCTCAATGTCATGCAAAATTGTTTGCTTCTTGTAACGGAGCGTCACATTCCGCAGCTCCAATATAGGGGTAGGCGCAGGCAAGTGGGCTTTTTGCGGGAATACCGCCTGTAGATCAACAGCTCGCAGCCCCATGTGTTCACGATCAGGTTCAGATAGCTGCCAAAATTCTTCCGGGGTGTATATTCCTTTGATTTCTCCTTTTTCCAGATAAACAATTCGGTCAGCCAACTCCATCAGGTAGTACAGACGATGTTCCGCTATCAAAACTGTTTTGCCCTGTTTTTTTATCAGCCGCAAATGTTCCTTTAGTTCCTGGATCGAAGTCATATCCAGATTAGAGGATGGTTCATCCAATAGATAAATCTGTGGGTTCATGGCATAAACAGAAGCAAAGGCGATTTTCTGCTTTTCTCCGCCGGACAACTCAAAAATATTTCTGTTTCGCAGCTTTTGAATATGCAAATCTTCAGTTGTCTGCTCTACTCGCTCAGCCAATTTCTCAGGAGGGCGAGCTTCATTTTCAATTCCAAAGGCAATCTCACTGTCTGTATCAACATTGAAAAACTGCGTCCGTGGATTTTGGAAAACGGAGCCGACCTTAGCAGCAATCTGATACATAGGGATATTGCTGATTTCCTGACCATCTACCAGCACACGGCCATGAAGTTCCCCTTGATAAAATTGAGGAATTAAGCCGTTCACCAGCCGTGTGATCGTTGTCTTTCCGCACCCGCTGCGGCCACAGAACAGGACGCATTCTCCGTCCGAAATTTTCAAATTGATATCATGCAGCCCACCATGTTCCTGCCCCGTATAGGAAAACGATACATTTTCAAACTCAATCAACTGATCACACCTCCCCTTACACATAATTCAAAAATCAGATAAGCAACGGCAACGGCCATGACGCCCCAATCGGCAGCTCCGCATTTTATCTGGACAAGACAGGTGCGTGGATTGGGATTTTCAATTCCACGAGTGACAGAAGCAACAGAAAGATCATCCGCTGCTTTTGAAGCTGCCATTAACAAAGGCACATAAATACACTCAACCGTCATGCCCGGATGGGCTAAAAAGCCCGCTAGAGAAGGTGAAACATCTCTCATCCGCATAGCGTCCTTGATGTAGCGCCAGTCCTCTTGAATAGTTGGAATGTACCGCAGCATAACTGCCATAGGAATTACTAACTTTTTGGGTGCGTGGACACGATTCATAGCAGACAGGAACTCATTGACTTTTGTAGTAGTCAGAACAATCCCAGCCAAGATTCCGCACGCATAGACCTTATGAAACAATCCTAAAAAGGCAATAAACATTGTCCGCAGCGTGCCTGTCATTTCTGCCATGATCAAACTGTCAGGGCACAGATGACCGCATAAAAGCATACAGCCTTAATAACATATTTCCACTTTCCAAAGAAAGCCCCCAATATCGCAATCAGCATAACAAGGAAAAATTGATATGCAAGTGAGGGAGCAAACATGGACGATAAAACACACATAAGAATAAGAAAGAGCTTTGCCCGTGGGTCTAGCCAAAGCCCTTTCTTGTGGCGTTTACCGCTCATGCTGTAATACCTGCTTTTTCAAACTGCTTTTTCAGCATTTTGCAGCCTACAAAAGCGCTGATCGCAGATGTAATGATAACAGCAGCAAACATGGCAATCAGGATGCCGGTATTTGCAGTTGCCTGCATGGTGTCGATGTAGCTCTGTTCAGTTCCGTTTCCCAACATGGTCTGCGCCCAGCCGTTTGGGTCAACAAAGAACACGATATACGAACCAGTGCCGCCGAGAGAAAACAGTATATAAGACAGGCTGTTGAGTTTTTTGCTTTTGTACTGCCCTGCACCAGCAACAAAGTCCGCGACAATCGCCATGATCATGTAGCCCAATGCAAAAGCCCAGTGCATACCAGTCACGAACCAAATAATACCCATGATAACGCCCATTATAGAAAGGCTCCAACGCTTATGCACTTTTGCAATCAGCAAAAGATAAATGGGGCCAGCAAGCAGCCCACCTCCTGCTGGCATGAAAAAAGTAAGTACAGGATTCGTTGCAAAAAAGACACCGCCCACCAATACAAAAACAAATAACAGTGCAGTAAAAATACCTGTTGTTACAAGGTCTTTCACTGTCAGACCTTTGTTCATAGAATTTACTTGATTACTCATTTTGACCTCCTACCTTTCATTGTCTTGACTCGACAAGTGGTTTGTGATATTCTTCGGTTAGATAGCTCTAATCTTCGCCTAATACAATACGCATTTATCGGACAACATTCAATAGGTTCCGGCGATGTTCGTCTGTTCCTTTCAAAAGTTCGTCTAATCGTTGCAAAAAGGAGGCGGTCTGTTTTCATGTCTGAAATTATTGACCAGTTTTATACACCGCTACTGATTGAACACGGTTTTATCCGTGACCCAGACAACCAGCAATATGGGGCATTAGGTGACTGCTGGAAACTTTCTCCCGAAGTTGGAGAAGGCACCTACTGGACTTATGGACAGAAAGACTTATATGATATTAAAATCCATAACTTTTCCTTCCACGAAGATTTCATGTTGGAATGCTCCATGCCGGAATGTCTGAGTATCACTCGGTATGACTCTATTTCCGGGGAGGAATTATCTCCATACCGTAGGCTGTCTGCCGGTTGTATCAAAACATTTATTGGAGGCTACGCTCCATACAAGGCTTTGATACATAAAAATATTCCAATCCGTTCGGTTGGGATTGAGATTGCACCGGCATATTATGAGGACTACCTGAAAAAACTGTACCCGGAGGCACAGATCAATCCTGTGGATGCATTTCGGAAGATCGACCAAACTTCCGACTTTCCAGAAATGTCACGGTTACTCACAGAAATCAAAGACTATCGCGGGGAAGGGATTGCAGCAAAACTTTTTTATGAGGGTAAAGTCGCAGAAGCTGTTTCAATGGTGGTGGAATATCAGAAGAAACATCCTGATAAACCAGCCCATAAGCTCTCTCAACAGGATATTGAAAATCTCCAAATAGTTGCCGCTTATCTTAGCGACCACTATGCTTTTGATATTCCTCTGGAGCGGCTAACACAGATTGCCTGTATGGGAACGACAAAGCTCAAAAGCTGTTTTAAGAAATACTACGACTGCACCATCACGGAATATGTTCAACAGCGGCGCATGAGCCAAGCAGAATATCTGCTGGCATATACAGAGCTAACAGTCGGACAAGTTGCCCAAACAGTAGGCTATTCCACTTCAAGCCGATTTGCAGAATTATTCCGTAAAAGCACTGGATTGTTGCCATTAGAGTACAGAAAAAACGCACAGCGAAAATAAAATGAGTGCCAGAGGAAACTCTGGCACTCGTGAAATTTTTCACCCACATCCTTGCCACATTTGATTAGGTGTAGAACATCTACGAAATGTGCCATCAAATATTCCTCTATACGTTGCGGTTGTCACCAAGATAGTGGAAGTTCATCTGAATAAGAGTTTTTATCTACATAATCAGCATAATCATACCTCTCAACAAGCACAATAAGGTTATTCCTTTGTGTAAAACGGAACGATACAATATTTTTGAGGTGAACGATTATGCCGATTGATGATTTAACTGCTTTAGGGCAGAAAATGCGGAAAGCCCGAAAGAATAAAGAGCTGACACAACAGGAGCTTGCGGATCTGAGCCATGTTTCTGTAAAGCAAATCGCCAATATCGAAAAGGGGAAAATGAATCCTTCTTATTTGATTTTGAGAGCATTGGCAAAGGTCCTTCACATCTCTTTAGATACGCTTATAAATCCAGATATTTCTCTGGAGGATGAAGGTGTCAATCAGATGAAAATGCTTTATTCCAGCTGTCCGCCAGAAATGCGTGACACCCTGTTACATCACACTCAAGAAACGGCGAAAGAACTGACAGAATTGTCCGAGAAATTTAAAACGAATTGAGCCAGTAAGTGAAGTTTAACGATTCTCTCACTGGTTCTTTTCGTTTTTAAAAAGGCGATTTACTTTTATAAATATCTCCACTATCATTCCAAACAACATTTTTCTCTAATATGCCGGAACACCATATCCATAGATGTTACTGCTTTCAATACTATAACTCCGTCTTGCCACTTTATCTCCACTGTTACCTTCGATAGTATTTACGGTTCCACCACTGACACTCTCTACAATTCCAACGTGATCAATCGTTCCATTATTTCCCCAGTCAAAGAAAATAATATCTCCTGCCGCCGAGGTATAACTGCTGTCCCGGAACCTGCCCTTACTTTCAAACCATCTGACACCGTCCGAACAAAGAGAAAATTTGGGAATGACTCCACTCTGGATATAACCGCTCTGGTCTGCACACTATGACACAAAGCAGGCACACCACTCTACCCGGCTTCCAAATCCATACCAGCTCCAGTAAGTTGTTCCGCCTTTTCCTTCCTGCGATGCTGCTACCTGAACGATTGCCTGATTACCGATGCCTGTCGGGATTCTTCCAAATGCATAATACTGAAGCACATGTGGCACATACTGCTTGTCCCCGTAACTGCTCCACCCCATTCTCTGCGCCATCATATCGGAAAATTCTGCTGCATTGGCAAGGGTATATCCACCTCTGGCTTTCGCCCATTCCAGATATCCATTTCCATAATTGTAACTTTGCAATGCCAGTTTAATATTTTCCATATCCAAAGGATTTTTTACTCCTGCACGTTTCAGACAGCTTTTTATCTCCTGCACTCCGCAAGAAATCGAATACTCTGGATCTGTGATTCCATTTGGCTGTCTGGGATATTTTATATTAAAGCTCCCTTTTGTAGCTTCCATCAATGCTTTTATCGCATGTGTTACCGCTTTTGCTGTCGTTTTCACTACAATCCTGGTATTCTGTGCTGTCTGTCTTGCTGCCTGCACTGCTTTTTCTGCCTTTTTCATGGAATAATGCATTGCCTGGACAGAAGCATTTACTGTCTGCTCTGATGTCTTAATACTGGTCTTTGCTGTCTGTTCTGCAGTCTTGACCGCTTTTCCAGAAGTCTTGATGGTACCTTTTCCGGTATTCTTTACTACCTGTTCCGATGCTCTACCGGTCTTGATGGTTCTTTTATCCCGTTCAATGGTCTTGATTTTTTTGACAGCAAGTTCTTTTCCCTGCTCCTGTGCCGTTTCTCCGCCTGAAGGCGGTACTGGTCGGATTTGTTCTTTCGGCTGGTAAACTGGTTCTTCGCTCGTCGAAGAACCAGAAGCCTTATCTTTCTTCTTTTCAATCAGTTTCCCTGCTTCTCTGCGTATCTGATGTCCTGTTTTGTGAAAAATACGGTCCGCATACTCGCTGGCCGTATCTTCTGCATACCCCACTGAATTATTCTCTCTGTCATTGGAAGTCTCCACAGATTGTAAGTTGTATATGTGTCGTCTGTTATTCGGGGACGCATAATATCTTCCAGCCAGAAGATCATAAACTCCTCTACCCGGATTTTTCCATACACAATATAGGTTCCGGTATGTAGCTGTCCGATTACTTCATCACGAAATGCATTAGCTTCTCTTTTGGTTGTGAATCCCGCATGTTGCCCATATCCATTTTTGATTGTTGTCACCGAATAGACCTTATATTCTACATATTTCTTAAAGTCAAAGGTCTTATGCATGGCTATCCCTCCGTTCCGTTTTGTTGTGGTACAAACGTATTATTTACAAACGCAATAATCTTATCCTGCTCGTCCATAATCTCACAATAATATTCGTAAGTCGTATGAACGGAACTATGACCTAACAGACCAGATATTTTAAACAATGGAACTCCAAGCTCAATTAAAATGGTCGCAAACATATGTCTGAGTCCATGTACGGTGATATTTGGCAATCCATTTCTGTTACAGATTTTCGTAAGTGCCTGATTCATTGCCGTTAATGATCGGGGTGCGCCATTTTCCTGACAACATACATAATCAAAATTCTTGTATTCTATGCCTGAATCAGTTTTTCGTAATTCAATCAACTGCTGTCTGCGTTTTACTTCCTGCATCACCACTTTTGGCACTCTCAATATCCGGTAGCTATTCTCAGTCTTTGGATTCCTTTCAATAACAGCATATTCCGTAACCGTAAATTCTTTTTCTTTCAGTTTCAGGTTTCCAACAAGCTGTCTGCTAATTCTGACGGTCTGTTTTTCAAAATCAAAATCCTGAAATTTCAATCCAAGAATTTCTCCTTTTCGTAATCCACAAAACAGTCTCAGTAAAATTTCCAGATACCAAGGATTCTTGCTCGCAGCTTCAAGAAAAACCTTCAATTTTTCTTTGCCTAATACCCTTACCTTTGGTTTTGCTCTCGGATATGGCTTTGTCTCAGGCATTGGATTATAGCTTATGAACTTATCTCCTGCTGCATCTTTCATGGCGATGCTCAAAAGCTCCCGCCCTTTATTTCCCGCTGAAGGACAGATTTTCGCGACACGTTCCAGTAGAGCATCTAAATACTCTACTGAAATGTATTTTAATTTGATATCCGCTTCCATACTCGGAAGAATCAGATTATATAAGGTATGTGAGCTTTGAAAAAGCAAACGAGACACGGCAAAATAACCTCCAATCGGCTACCGTGTCCCTGCAAGTCGTCATTGGTTTGTGTAAACGCAAAGAAACGGCGGCTCTGGAAATCAAAGCCGCCGCTTCATAGGCGCGTGAAAATGTGTCTGCTTTACGACGGCTTTTTTTCTTTTGCCGTCGCGCGGCAGAGTATTATTCAATATTTAATTCAATGTTTCCAGTGAAATTCTCACATTCAATGCCAATATAATTTCCACCATCAGGAAGTGTAATTGTGTCACTATAAGTTCCGGTTGCTTCAATCAACGTGACTGCTTCATCAGATCCAGAAATCCAAAATACTTTTGCAGTACCTTCCGTAATCTCCAAGGTGCAGTCAATGGACAGCTCCTTACCGGCTTCTCTCTTTATGGAAGTTCCTCCGAACAAATACTCTGTACCTGAAAAGTTCGCATAATCAGCCGTATAAGTCCCTGTATAATCATCAATTCCTTTTTCTTTTTCCCCTTGCAGTGACGATTTCCCTGTCAGTTCTATGGAGCCCGCAGATTGAACAATGTTATTGTAATGATTGAGAATTTCATCTTTTGAACAGCCAGCAAGCATGAAACTTCCCACAAGGACGAATGTTAATGCTAAAACTATTTTCTTCATAAAATCATCACCAGCCTTTCTTTGGAGCTACCTTTTTGGCCTTTTTCTTTGTTTGGGTTGCTTCTTGTTCTTTCATGCACAAAATCAAGATGGCAGAAATAACGACAGCAAGCGCAAGACTGCAAGAACAGGTTCCGATATTCCAATTGACTGCGGTATCATAGCTACGGTAGCCTACCATTCCAAGACTTGCGGTAATCGGATAAAGGTTTGCTAATGTCATATTTCCTGCGGCAAACATCCCTCCATATCCATAGACAAAAGCAATGATTACACCGACTAAAAAGCTGCCTGCCCTCCGACAAGTAAGAGCGATAATCGGCAGAACCGCAAGATATAAAAAGAAATTAACCGCAGTAATCTGCAAGGCTGCTTTTAGAGCTAAGAAAATCTCAAAGCCGGGAAATCCCACAATCATTTCTGCTATGATTGTAAACAGACTGCATATCAGCCCGAAAATAATAGACAATACGCCGCACACAATCAATTTTCCGGTCAACAGTTTCTTAAAAGAGATCGGCCCAGTCAGAATATTTTTCAATGTGTCATCCGTCTGCTCACGAGAAATCATATATCCAGCAATTAGGCTGATACACATCGGAAAAATCATGGACATATTGTTTTTGATGACCTGTTCTGTAAGATAGGCAAAATCCCAAACGGAACCATCATTTGCCATAGAGGTAAACAAAGTCAGCAGGACGGATAGGAGCATGAGTGCAACGCCCGCCCAAAGGATATGATACCTTTTCAATTTATAAAATTCTGTTTTTACAATGCGAACCATGTTTATTCCCCCCTCTGCTTATATAATCTGTCAATCAGTAAGAACGAAACGAATGCCATAATCCCAAGAATGAATACAACTTGAAATGTTGAGGGAATTAGCCCTGTCATTTGCTCTAAGTCCATTTTTATTCCATGAGCCGCCATATCTCCTGCACTCCAAAATGTAGTCAGTGGCGTGGGCAGAAGCCATAACATAGTTTTAGGCAGTGTGTCAAACAATGCCGTAGGCAGTTACAATTTTCCCCACGGGTAGCTCCAGGTTGTGCAGGCGCAGATTGTGGTCGTCCTGTATGGAGAAATGGTTTTCATGGAAATTGCGTTCCAAAATTCTTGCCGCCTGTGCAGTATCAGAGAGCGTAAACCGGATATGTTTACTGCTTTTTTGCTCCAGCTCAGCAAGGCTTTCTTCTTCCAGCAATGCACCGTGGTCAATAATTCCAATATCGTCAGCCAGCAAGGAAATCTCCGAAAGAATGTGACTGGAAATCAAAATTGTTTTTCCTCTTGTGTCGCAAAGCTCACGGATAAAGGATCGCACTTCTGCAATACCGATGGGATCGAGACCGTTGATCGGCTCATCCAAAATCAAAAGCTCCGGATCGTGCATGACTGCAAGGGCAATCGCCAACCGCTGCTTCATGCCAAGAGAGTATTGCAAAAACAGCTTTTTATCCTTGTAAGGCAGCCCGACCAAATCCAGAGCGTCTTTGATGGCATGATTGTTTGGTACTCCACGCAGGGTAGCAAAGATACGCAGGTTCTCCGTACCGGTCAGATTGGGATAAAAACCGGGGGACTCAATCAGGCTTCCGATGCGGGGCAACAGCTTCTTTTCATTCCCTTGCAAAGACTTTCCCCAGATTTTGATCTCCCCGGAAGTCGGCTTCGTTAAACCCAACAGCATTTTCATAGTTGTGGTTTTTCCGGCTCCGTTTCTACCCAACAGACCATAAATTCTCCCACGCTTGACATGGATATTTAAGTCAGCCACACTCTTTTGTGAGCCGTATTGCTTTGTCAGATTTTTTGTTTCAATGATATAATTTGTATCCATATTCAAAACCTCCTGTTCTGTAAGGTATTCTATCATGCCAACCTTGCATTAACCTTGCCGCAACCTTGCATTAACCTTGCAATTTGAAATTCGGCTAAAATGACAAGAGTTCCCGCCGTAAGGACGGGAACCCGCTTAAATCTCCAAAGGAAAAAGCAACATAAATTCAGTTCCTTTTTCCGGCAAACTTTCAACTGTTATACTCCCACCCATCTTTTCTACAAGCTGATGGGCAATAGAAAGACCAAGTCCGCTGCCTTTTTCAGAGCGTCCTTTATCACACTTATAAAGCCGTTCAAATATGTGTTTCAAATCTTCTTTCTCAATTCCCACTCCATTATCCGCCAGCAGCAGCTCCATGCTGTTTTCCTTCTTCGACAGGGAAATTTTAATTTTGTCTGCATGGCTATGAGCGATTACATTTTGAATAAGGTTATTGACAATCCTCATATAGCTGTCCATATCCAATCTTACCCGGACAGGCTGTTCAGGAATATCAATGTCATAATCAACCTGTTTATCCTCAAAAATCGGTATCCAGTCGATCAGAATATTTCTTGTCAGCTCTGCGGCCTCAACGCTCTGGATCTCCAAAGCAAACTCGTTGGAATTTAACTTGAACCAGTCAAAGAGTACATCGATATATTCTTTCAGATCATGAGCTTTCCGGCGGGCGGTTTCAATATAATCATCCCGGTCTTTTCCTGTAACCAATCCTTTGTGTGCAGCGTCAAGATACCCAATCAGAGTAGTAAGGGGCGTTCGCACATCATGAGAAAGGCTCGTCATAAGCTGGCGGTTGGTTTCCTCTGTCTGCCGTACAATCGAAAGTCTGCTTTCATAGGACACAACGATCTCATTGATTTCATAGGCAAGAGGCGCAGTCAGTTCATTTGTTGCAGACAGAATACGACGGTTGCCATTTCCGTTTTTCACATCAACCAGCACATCGGTCATTTCTGCTATTTGTTTTTTTACACGCCGAACGAGAACGATGGAAGTCAATACAGCCCCAACAGCAATCACAATGGACAAGAATACAATGATTTCCATACTGACTACACCTCCTTATTAAACCGGTAGCCAATCCCTTTGACCGTTTGTATATACTTTGGGCTTGAAGGATTGACTTCTAATTTTTTACGAAGTCGGCTGATAATCGCCATAATGTTACTGTCATCATAGAAATATTCTTCGCCCCATACTTCCTCATAAATCTGCTGTTTGGTCAAAATTTTCCCTTGATGTTTTGCACAGTACAGGAGCAAATCAAATTCCTTTGGGGGCAGTTCAAAAGTGCCGTTTGATGTAGTAACAGAACGATTTTCAAGGTCAATCTGCAATCCGTCAAAATTTAGCTTTTGTATGGCTCCAGCTTGCTGATTAAAGCGAGTGTAACGGCGAATAAGAGACGCAATACGGGCAATCAGTTCATCCATATCAAACGGTTTTGTAAGATAATCGTCCGCTCCGGCCCGTAAGCCCCGTACTTTAGAAATGCTGTCATTTTTAGATGTGAACATCAAAATCGGCAGACTGTTCTCTTTGCGGATTTCTTCCAGCGTTTCAAAGCCATCCATACCAGGCATCATCACATCCAGTACCACAAGCTGATACTCCTGCTCTCTTAATTTTTGTAAGCCCTCTTTTCCGGTATTACAAAAATCAGCTTCTATGTTTTCTGCTTGTACGCTACGTTTAATCAAAGCGCACAGTTCTCTGTCATCATCTATAATCAGGATTTTATTCATGGTGCAACCCCTTCCCTTGTTTTGTCCTTCCGTCAATCGGCTTTTCTGCGTTCTTTGGGATCAGCCAAACACCAGCCATCTTTACAGCGCCGGGGATACGCCCAGCAGCGCAATAGTAATTTACTCTACGAGGTGTCACGCCCCATTTTTCGGCGGCCTCTTTTAGTGTCATATAATCCATTATGCACCTCCACAGAGTACATTATAGTTCTTTGTCTCGAACAATACAAGTTTATCACCAATCGCAGCTTTATATAATCGGCATAATCGTACAGCTTGTCAGGCATAATAAGGTCATTCCATCATATAAACCGGAACGATACAATATTATTGAGGTGAACGATTATGCCGATTGATGATTTAACTGCTTTAGGGCAGAAAATGCGGAAAGCCCGAAAGAATAAAGAGCTGACACAGCAGGAACTTTCTGATCTGAGCCATGTTTCTGTAAAGCAAATCGCCAATATTGAAAAGGGAAAAATGAATCCTTCCTATTTGATTTTGAGAGCATTGGCAAAGGTCCTGCACATCTCTTTAGATACGCTTATAAATCCAGATATTTCTCTGGAGGATGAAGGTACCAATCAGATGAAAATGCTTTTTTCATTCATACCCTGTTGTTATTTAATCTTCATCGCCCCAGTAATCTATTGATTCCTGTGTTCTTGTTGAAATTCCGAATAGCTTATACATAAAATCTTCTCTTTCATCAAACATTTCAACAACAATTTTTTTTTCTGATTCAATTCTATAAAAAACATAATTGTGACTAACATATAAATAGCGATAATCGCATTCTATATTATACATTGCAGATACGGCAATTCCCTTTTTTTCAAACTTCTCCAGACCTCTCACCGCATCTGTTATCTTTTTCACTGATTTTCTGGAAACTTCAGCGCCAAAATCCTGTACCAAATCTACTTTTAGCTGATTCAGTTTTTTCCTTACAATCTGTGAATATTCTATTTTTTTCAATACAATTATACCCCCAGTTCTGCTTCCAGATCATCTGCTGATATCGTTCCTTCTTCTCGAATAGACACTTCTGCTTCGTTTAGTTTGCTCATTAGTGTATAAAGTGCTTTCTGTTTATCTAATTCGTCCAGCTCTTTCATATCTATAATTGCACACTGTCCATGTCCATTTCTTGTAAGATAAACTCTATTACCATAGGTGACTTCATTGATTACTGTTGTATAATTTCTTAAATCCGAAATAGGTTTAATATTTGGCATAGTCTTTCCTCCTCGAAAAATTGCTTACCTCTTCTCTACTTCTATATTATACCCTTTCGCTGTGAATCATTCAACTTATTCGCAGTGAAATTTACAGCAATTTTATTTTTTACAATCCCATCATTTCCCGAACCACTCGGTCTGACATCTTCACTGCTCCGACCAGTACAAGCATGTTAAAAATCAATTCTCCTATATAGCTCCACACCATGGTCACTGCTGCTGCATCTGGATCGACTACTGGCGGTGATGATGCAAATAGTGAAAAAATAATGCAGGCAAGCACCACGATTGCTCCCTCCAAACGCACTGCTGCATAAGACTTTAAGAAACTTCTTCCAATATTCTGGCTCGGCTCTCCTGCAAAGGAAGATAATGGAATCGGTGCAATCGCTGTATAAAGATACAGTCGAAAAAATCTTCCATATACACTCATAATCATAATGAAGCTCAATACCGTAATGAACAGTCCACCGATCAGTGTCACCGCCCATAGTGGGATACTTTCAAAAAATCCACAATCTTCTATGAGGCAGTTGCCAGTATGCCTTATAATGCAAACACTGAACTTATTATTACTGAGACTGCAAATGAACTCATTTCGTTAGTTGACACATTAGAAAGACTTAGGATAGAGATGAATCGTATAGCATCACAACTCCCAGAATATCCCGTTGTATTATCACTTCATGGTGTTGGCACAACATTGGGACCTCAACTCATTGCTGAAATTGGAGATGTTCGCCGTTTTCATAACCGCAAAGCTCTAATTGCATATGCTGGAATTGATTCATCTCCTTATCAATCTGGCACCATTGACATCAAAAGCCGTGGCATCTCCAAACGAGGATCTGCTACATTACGAAAAACACTGTTTACTGTAATGGATTGTATTCTTCGACATAAGCACACTGATGAACCCGTGTATCAGTTTCTTGATAAAAAGCGGGCAGAAGGAAAACACTATTATGTCTACATGATTGCTGGTTGCAATAAATTTTTGCGTATCTACTATGCAAAAGTTAGTGAATATCTGAATTCACTTGAAAAATAACTCTATTTATAAATCCTTTTTAGACTGGCTTATTCAGGCAGTCTATTTTTCATACCCCAAAATACTTTAAATAATTTTTGACTTTCCACTTGACAAATCTTAGCAGGTCTTGCTGTTCGGCTATACATTTCCCACTACCTGGGCATGTTCGGGACTTACACCCGTTAGAGCGCGCCCATGGCGCGCAAACAAAGAAACGGCGGCTCTGAAAATCAAAGCCGCCGCTTCATAGGCGCATGGAAATGTGTCTGCTGGACGACGGCTTTTTTTCTTTTGCCGTCGCCCGGCAGTTTAATAACTATTTAATATCAATTTATAGTTGGCATCACTATAAGAACTTTCATTTCGTTGAGCATTTAGTTCAAATCCTTAGTTTCTACATTGTAAATCGAGAGAAATGCAAAAATTAAGGAAAGTACCATAAGTACAACAGGAAGAATGGCATTATCCGCCAAAGAAAAATCGCCCACATTAGCCTGTGTCAAAAAGATCAGCAGAAATGATGATACGATGGTAGCTTTTGAGGACTTCATAGCCATACCAATAAACAAGGCGATAAAACTCATGGTTACAATGACAACAGACTTTAAGAGTAACTGAATATAGAACCCCATACTTGCCATGTTGTAGTCCAGTGGGAATGAGGAAACCATGAATTGTGAACCAAGTAAAATGCAGCTGTAAATCAATAGTTTTGTCAGCACCAGAGCCACGAAATTGAAAATCCATACAGCTAACATTTGAGAAATGAGAATTTTCTGTCGCTTAATTGGATACGAAAACATTAAGTTCATGGTTTTGTTTTTATAGGCGCTCACAATGTATGTGGACAACATGACACTGGTAAACACCAGAAAAGCCATGCTTGTAAACAGCTCGATAGAGGAAGAAATCGCACTGTTACCCGGCGCCGCATCAGGAACACCCGTATCAGGATCATTGGCAATTCCCAAATAGCAAAGGGCAAATATGAACAGGCAGATCAGAGCCGACATGATAACCACATTGCGAATGTACTTGCCTACATTATTCTTTTTCCATTCCAGCCTAATGAGTTTAAGCATGATATTTCACCTCCCCGGTCAGCTTCAAGAAGTAGTCCTCCAGCGTTTCAGATTTCTTTCCAATGCTCACAACTTCGACATCATTCAAAGCCAGTATTTTCGTCAACTGCTGGGTAGACGCTGCATGGTCATATATGCGAATTTTACCACTGTCAAGAATCTTAAAATTTTGCAGACCCAACTTTTCAGTCAAGACATAGGCAGCCCGCTTTTCATCCGTGACAGAAAGCTCCACATAATTGAGGTTCATTTCCTCAATATCTTGCATACGAATTTCTTTCATCATTTTTCCGCGATGGATAATACCAATTGTATCCGCAATACTCTCCACTTCAGATAAAATGTGACTTGAAATCATAACGGTAATGCCGTACTCCGAACAAAGTGTTTTTAATAAATCACGGATCTGTTTCATCCCTGCTGGATCAAGGCCGTTTGTGGGTTCGTCGAGAATAAGCAGTTCTGGCTTGCACATAATGGCTCTTGCAATTCCGAGGCGTTCTTTCATGCCGAGGGAATAGCTCTTGACCGGCTGATCGGCGGCTGCGGCCAAGTCCAACATTTGCAGCGCACTCTCAACACTGTCAACATTGTAATAGCCCATATACTCACAATGAAGCTGTAAATTCTCACGCCCGGTCATGTGGTCATAAAAGGTTGGGAACTCGATGATACTTCCCATTCTTTTTAAGACTTCATAGGACTTTGGCGTCAATACCTCTCCAAACACCTCAATAGTCCCACTGGTAGGTTTCCAAAGGTTAGTAATCATCTTCATCACTGTGGTTTTACCAGCTCCGTTAGGACCAAGAAAACCATAAATTTCCCCTTTGGGAATATGAATATTAATATCAGTGACAAGTGCCTTACTACCGATCTTTTTAGAAAGACCACTTGTTTGTAAAATAAATGGCATTGTCTTGCCCTCCTTTCTACTGACATTATAGAAAGTTCGATTTTCAAAACTCTTGAATAATTCTTACAAATTTCTTTCTTGAAAAAATGACCTATGTTTTAATAGGCCATTTTCTTGAGCGTAATAGTGAAAACCGTTTTCTGGTGCGGATGACTTTCTAAAGTAATATCGCCACCGAGTTGCAAGGCAAGATTTTTCGCAATCGTCAGTCCAAGACCATTTCCCTGCATAGCACTATTTCTGGAATCTTCCATCATAAACAGCCGATCAAAAACCGAATCGGCAAATTCTTTTTCAATTCCACGGCCCCTGTCCACAATGTCTATATAGATATGTGCCTGATCTGCCCGCAGAAACATACCTAAATATTTTCCATCGCCGCCATAGCGAATTGCATTGGAAATTAAATTGAACATTATTCTTTGTAACGCATCTTTATTGGCATTTGCATACAACGCTTGATCGGGTATGTCGAGTTCAACTTGAAAGTCTTTTTGTGAAAGGAGTTCATAGAAATCCAAAATATTTTCCCGGCAGGCTTCGTTCACATTCAAACGCTTCAATGGCATATCTGTATCGCCAGCCTCTAATTTAGCAAGCGTAAAGAATTGTGTAATCAATCCCATTACCCGCTGGGCAGTGCTTTCTACCTTTTGCAACATTTCATTGCTTTGGGTTCCGTTCAAACGCATAATCTCCAAATAGCCAAGAATCACTGTCATGGGAGTTTTAATGTCGTGGGAAATGTTAGATAACATCTTTTTGGATGCCATTTCAGCCCGCCGATACTCAACTTTTACTTTTTGCCGATCTTCCAACATTCGATTGATTTGTGTTGCAAGCTCTATCAGTGCCTTATTATCGGTAAAGACTGTCACTTTTTCGTCGCTGTCGGTGTCAAGAAGTTCTTTCAATTTGCTGCTGATCTCATGTATTTTTGCTTTTGTTCCGTTATGGAATACAAACTGCTGGTACACAATGATACAGATTAAAATCATAATACAGAGGGTTAGTAAAAAGATAATTGTCGCATTGCTCATTTCTGTTCTCCCAGCTTATAGCCAATTCCCCATACAGTTATAACAACTTGCGGCTTTCGTGGATCATCCTCAATTTTCGTTCGTAAACGGCTGATGTGAACATTGACGGCATTTTCATCCCCCATATAGGCATCATTCCAAATTAAAGAATAGATTTGAGCCTTTGTGTAGACCCTTTGTGGGTTTTCCAGAAGCAGCCGTAAAATATCAAATTCTTTTGCGGTCAGTTCGATAATCTCGCCTGATTTTGTGACGGTGTGATTTTCCAAGTTCATAACCAATGGGCCCCACACAAGTTTCGTTTGCTCTGGCTGTACGGCAGCATATTCGGTATTTCTCCGTATGTTTGCTTTAATACGCGCCATAACCTCTGTTATGGAAAACGGTTTTGTAATATAATCATCCGCACCGAGGCCCAAACCTAAAGTTTTGTCGGAATCCGAATCCTTTGCAGAAATGATGATAATTGGCACCGTACTTTTTTGACGAATATACTTCATTACATTCATACCTGTAATTTTGGGAATCATCAAATCCAACAAGACGATACTATAAGAACCAATGTCGAAAGCCTCACATGCCTTTTGACCATCGGTAGCGCAGACAACTTCAAAATTTTCTGCTATAAGATAGCTACATAACATTTCACTTATTTCTATATCATCTTCAATTAAGAGAATCTTCATTATTCTTTTTTCCTTCCTTTCTGCGCCTATCAATCGGCTTCTCCGCAGTTTTAGGGAGCAGCCAAACACCGGCCATTTTCACAGCACCGGGGATACGCCCACCAGCACAATAATTCTATATCCGTTTCCCACTGATTAAATAAATTCATTTGTTTATCACGGTGAACTACCCATTGTCTAAAGCCAATGGGCTTCCTGCTTCGCAGACCTCGTAACCTACTATCTCCACAGGCGTTAATTCGGACAGTCCCTGTCCTATATTGTTATTCCTTTTATGCTATTTGTCTTAATCCTTCTTCCAGTATATTCTTTGCCGCATT
>NZ_ATVU01000038.1:0-21091 GCF_000420885.1 Dorea sp. AGR2135
TTATTCAACATTAAATATGGATGTTCGGTATTACTTCCGTCTAAATAATACCATGCTCCATTCACATATCTCCAGCCATTTGCAAGTGCTCCACTTCCATCCGCATAGTACCAACCTTCCGGTTCCAATATCCAGCCTGTCTGCATCGCTCCACTTGCATCAAACACAAACATATTTCCATTAATTAATTGATGTGTACTTTTACTCATAACTCCCGGCTTGCTAATATTATCTCCGTTAAAATAATACCACACATTTCCGATATAACGCCAACCTGATGCTCTTGTTCCATTCAAGTCGTAATAATACCAGTCCCCTTCTTTCAAAAGCCAACCAGGAGTTGAATTTGAAGGAATTTCAACATTTTTTTCTTCTAAGCTTTGAACTTCATCACTCTGGTTTTGTTCCTTTAAGTTTGGGACTCCACTACTCTGATTTTGTCCCTCAACCTCTATTTTTTCTTCTGATTCTTTTTCTGATGATACTTCTTCTGATGATACTTCTTCTGATGATACTTCTTCTGATATCTTCACATCCGATTGATTATTTTCTACTGACTCTTCATTTTCAATCAGATTCGACTGTTCATAATCCACACTTTCAGATTCATCAATGTATTCTTCCGCAAATGCATAAATTACATTTGATGGTGCACTAAGCACAACAGACAAAACTATCAAAACAGCCATCTTCTTAAATACCCTCATCCTCTTCATATTTTCTCCTTTCAGCACAGTTTCTGCACAATTATTTAAATACAGTGTATCACAATTTTCTGATAACTGCGAGTTATTTATCTACTTGTTTTAAATACAAATAGTCTCTGCCCCAAATAATTGAACACTACAAATGCTCCCATTCCTACCAACATAGATAAGTTATCTTGCACAACTTTGTTCTCGCTACTCAAAATCCATGATACCATTGGTTTTGCCAGACCATATGCCAGCAAATAGCAAATCGTAATATTAACTACAAATATTCCCACCTGTCTCCAGGATTTTTTCTTATCCTGAAAGGTAAAATATTTATTTAAAAAGTAACTCACAATACTGCCCACAACATAATTGGATGCTGACGATACCCAGTAATTCAGATGGCACAGATTATATGCTACGAACATTACTGTTGTCCCCACAAGTGTGTTTATAATTCCAACTAAAATAAATTTCCAAAAAGTCAAGTCTAAATAATGTTTTATATTTTTCATCTTTTATTGCACACTTCCCATTCCTTCTCCGAGGACATACTGCTGTCCATCTGTGTTTACAGCATATACATGTATATGATACTCTCCCAATACAAAATTAAAATTGGCAATGTTCACATTTGTCGAATATGTCCCATCTTCGTTCTGTGGTAACTCCACCCATTGCAAATCACTCTGATCTTCGTTGTGCCAAACCACTGCTGTTACAGCTGCAATACTGTCATCATTTGCAATATTATAAGCAATAACAGGTAACGCCGCGGTATGATAATCATACTCTCCGACTGCTATTTCACCTGTTGGCACTTTTCCTTGTCTTAATAAAAATTCCTCGCTGTTTATATCTTTAATTCCAAATACTTCTTATCATTTCAGGTACTTGTTTCACTGTGCTTCTATGATAAAATTCTTTCTACTCCACAAACACCTGTTAAACTTCCATGATTATACCACACACTGTATTTTCCCGCAATAAAACATATCCAGTGAATGTCTTTTTACAATCGCTGGATATCATGTCCCTCTGCCTTTATTCTGCTTCCGCCACTTACCTTTTCAAGAATGCCTCGGCATTCTTGCTGCGAGGTGCGCGTCATGCAATTGCATGACATACTTCTACAGCGCACCTCTGCAAGTCTACACTCCGTTTCGGTCGGCACAAAACCATTGTCCACCGGACAATGTGCGCCCTGCCGGAGGCTATATCAGCTGGGGGATTGACTCCCACCACTGATACCAGCTTGTTTCTCACCACCTATAGGACGCCACTGAAAAAGTCCTTATTTTACGCAAAACGATACAAGATAAAGTATATTTATGTGTTTTACGCTACTATATATTGTATGTAAAAACAGTTTTTCAGTAGCGTCCTATAGAGGTGGGAGTCATCTCCCAGCTGATATACATTTCGGCTGTGGTTTGATCGCAATGTTCCGTCCTTTGTGATCTTTTTTCGGTTTCCAGTCTCTTCCCACCAGGTCGTCCAATGATACGTCAAAATAATCTGCCAGTGCACATAATTTGTATATGTCCGGCAGTCTCTTGTCTGACTCGTATCTTGTGTATGTAGAACGGGCGACACCGATGGCGTCTGCAATCTCTTCCTGTGTATACCCTCTTCCGATTCTTTTAATCTTAATGTTCAATCCTACTTGCATGCTGTCACCTGTTTTCTCTTTCGTCAATTTATGAACCAAATCCTCTGGCACTGCGTGAACTACCCATTGTCTTAAGCCAATGGGCTTCCTGCTTCATCGACCTCGTAACCTACTATCTCCACAGGCGTTAATTGGGGCAGTCCCTGCCCTATATATTTCTTTATGCTATTTGTCTTAATCCTTCTGTCAGTATATTTTTCGCAGCATTGATATCCCTGTCATGTTCTGCTTTGCATTTCGGACATATCCATGTCCTCACTGACAAATCTTTTGTATCTGGATTCTGATACCCACAAACAGAACATAATTGACTACTAGCATAAAATGTATCTATTTTGATGTATTTCCTGCCATTCCATTTTGCCTTATACTCTAACTGTCTTGTCAGCTCATACCATGATACATCACTTATGGCTTTTGCCAGATGATGATTTTTTACCATGTTTTTTATCTGCAAATCTTCCGAAACTATCACTTGGTTTTCGCTGATAATCTCATGTGAAACTTTATGTAGATAATCTTTTCTTATATTCCTTATTTTCTCATGGCATAATGCTATCTTTTTCTTTGTTTTATAATAGTTCTTACTTCTCTTTCCTTTATGTGACAGTTGCCTTTGCAACTTTACAAGCTGTTTCTCGTATTTTTTTATAATTTTTAGATTCTCATATACCTTCCCATCGGAAGTAATACATAAATCTTTAATTCCTAAATCGATTCCTATGTTATGATTTGTATGTGCCAGTTCCTTATGCTCCGTTTTTACAAGTATGGACACATAGTATTTTCCACTGGAAACCTGCGAAATGGTCGCTGACTTAATCTGCCCACTATATTCCCTGTGTAACCTTGCTTTTACCGCTTTTAATTTTGGCAATTTTATCTTCCCTGTCTCAAAATCTACCGCAATATTTCCATTTGTGAAGTTTGTTGTGTATGATTTATGGTTATCGTGTTTGCTCTTGAATTTCGGATATCCTGCATGCTCCTTAAAGAATTTTTGATATGCAGCGTCCATGTTATAGATTGCGTTGGTCAGAGCAAATTTATCTATTTCTTTTAACCATTCATAGTCTTTCTTTAATTCTCTGTTACAGTAATTATTACAATCCGTTTTACTAACTGACTTTTTCTCTTTCTCGTATATTTCTTTCCGATATGCCAATGTCTGATTGTAAACAAAACGGCAACAGCCAAATGTTTTTGCAATCTGAATTCTTTGTTCGCTATTAGGATATATCCTGTATTTATATGCTTTTAACACCCACTGTCGCCACCTTCCTACCCTTGATTTTCTATATATTTTCTCAACATCTCTTCTGAAACATTTCCTACACTGCAGACAAATTATCCGTCCAAAAAGTATGTTCTTTCCAGAAATGTTTTCGTAGATAATCCGGATATCTTTTCCAAATATGATATGTTGTATAACTCTTCATCAGATTTACTATTTTACTGATAGACATTGTTGGTTCTGTTTCTATCATGTAATGAATATGATCTTTATCTGTCTCCATATATCTGATAATGACTTTATGCTTTTGACATATCTCACAAGAAAACTGCTTTATATCATCTGATATTTGTTTTGACATCAGCAATTCTTTCTATACTTGCATACGAAAATAATATGATACTGTAACAAATATTTGTGTCTGTTTTTTGATTTCCACGTTCCCATAACGCAAGTATAGCACAAACCTCCGCTTCCGGCTACCTTACCCCACCGTCTAAAGCCAGTGGGATTGCGGTAGCCCTATTTCAATTATAACATTTTGTCTCATAATACGGAACTATTCTTTTTCTAGTTTAAATGTTGCATACCTATTCGTTTTTGTTATAATAAGATTAGATTTGTTGAAAAGGAGGGGTTTTTTGGTTCCTTTATCTGGTTCTGATGTCTCAGCACAGGATATTGAACAGCTGCTTCGGACTCTTGGTGCTTCTCCGGTCTATGCCGGCTTTACGCCAGCCGTAACAGCTCTTCAATATGTTCTGGCGGACCAACAGCTGTTGACATCTCTTACCACCAGACTTTACCCAAAAGTTGCCGAATCCTGCGAAATTGCGCTTCCTTGCGTTGAACGGAATATACGTACAATGATTGCAGTCATCTGGGAGAAGAACCAATTTTTATTCCAGATTGTTGTTGGATATCGCATGACCGCAAGACCATCTGTCGGAGACTTTTTAGCCAGCCTTTCCACTTTTCTGATGTATCATCCGGCCAAAGACTGGCCGGACTATCTGCGATAAAAAAATGTTATCGCAAAACATAAAAAAGTACCATGTCAGGCATTTTCTCGTGTCAACATGGTACTTTTTGTCATTCTCGTGTCCCCGTTTGTCCTCTTATTCAGCCTGCAGTCTCTGTACCATAGCCCAAAGTGCCTGTGCTGAGTTAAAGTTTTCCGGAATAATGTCAGCAGGTGTTACTGATACATCGAACTCGTCTTCCAATTCTCCTACGATAGACAGGATTGCAAAAGAATCCAGGATTCCATCATCAATCAATGTTGTACATGTCTCATAGTCAGCATCCGGCTGAATGTCCTCTAAAATCTCAATTAATTTTTCCATAGTTGTTATCTCCTTTTCTAATTTTTCATTCTATCTGTACATTCCGTGTTGATTGGGTAGCTTTCTGTTGCTTTTCTGGCCTCTATAAATCCGTCTTTTTCAGACCAGAACAGAATCCTTGGCATGCGCCGGCTCAGGAAGAGATAGATTCCTTCTGTTACAGAATAAGCACCCACCCGTTCAAATACAAGAGCGTCGCCAATCTTTGCATGTTTCAGCGGCATCTGTTTCACCAGTACATCATTGACCGTACACAGAGAGCCACAGATGTTCCAAAGAACTTCTGATTGTTCTTCTGATTGTTCTTCTGATTGTTCGTCCGATGTCTCCAATGGAGCATCCGGAATGTGTTTATGATGCGGCATCTTCATAGCCATTGCCTGTCCGTAGTAATTCAGATGGTTCAGTCCTCCATCTACGATACAGTAGTTCTGTCCGTGGTTGACTTTCTGATCTACGATACGAGTCACGTAATAACCACAGTATGCTGCAATATAGCGTCCCATTTCCAAAGTGATTTTCCCTTGGAATTTTAATGTTGCAAGTGTATCTGCAAATTGCTGCAGCAATGACTCATCATCTACCTCATCTTCATTTTCAAAATAAGGGATATAAAATCCCGGTCCATATTCCAGAACTTCAGCATCATAATCGCATGTTTCTTTCAGACGTGTAAGTATGTCATCCAGCCAATGCAGCTCTTTTTCAATCTTAGAGAACTTCTTTTTCTGAGTACCGGAATAGCACTGAATCCCTTCAATCCGCACATGTGGGTAGTCGTTCTTTTTAGAAACAATATTAAAAGCTTCTTCTTCATCTATGCCGAACTGGTTTCCACTTGTCACACGGATCAGTGCATGAATCGTAATGTTTTCTTCTTTTGCACACATTTCCAAGAGTTCCAGATGCTTCCTGGATTCGATTGTATACACGCCTGCATTTCCGTAAGTATGCATCGCATGGGTAATGTCGCATTTTTCCTTATTCACACCGGACAGTACAATTCTCTCCATTGGAATTCCGACTGTCTCACAAATGTGAAATTCTCCCGGGGAACATACCTCGAATTTGTCTGCCGTATCCTTTAACGGTCCTATCAGAAATGGGTTGGCTTTCATTGCAAAACAGATTTCTGTCCGTTCGCCCAGTATCGTTTTCATCATCTGAACTCTGGATTTTAACATATCCAGATCAAAGATATACGCAGGAGTCTCTTCCTGTCTAAGATAAGCTTGTAAGATTTCCTGATTCATAAGCTTCCTCCAGTTTCTTACGGTCGATTTTTCCATTTTTCGTAAGTGGAAATTCTTCTACTTTCACAAATACATTCGGAATCATGAATCCCGGAAGTCTTGTCCCGATTGCCCGGACGATTTGTTTCTTTTCCAGGTCTCCTTCATAGAATGCAAGAATTTTCCCCTTTGCCTCGTCATACATGCAAAGGCTCCGACCTAGTCCTTCCACTGTCTCCAGTGCAGTCTCAATCTCTCCAAGTTCAATACGATGTCCCATATGCTTAATCTGGAAATCTTTTCGTGATGCGAAGTACAGATTCCCATCTTCACCGTAATATGCCAGATCTCCTGTCCGGTAGATTGGCTCCAGATAAGATTGGTTCAATGGATTTTGCACAAATGCTTTTGCCGTCTGTTCCGGGTTATTGTAATATCCAAGTGACAAAGCAGTACCGGATACGCAGATTTCTCCTTTTTCTCCAGGTTTTGTCACTTCCCGGTCTTCTTCATCTAAGAGAAATACCTTTTCATTTGGAAATGGTTTTCCAATCGGAAGATTTTCTCCTGGTTCATATTCACGGTCAATAATATGATACGTACAGTTACATGTAATTTCAGTCGGACCGTAAACATTCACATACATAGCTTCCGGCAGATATTTCTTCCAGATGTTCAGATGCTTCACCGGCATGACTTCTCCACTGAATATGACTTTACGGATCTTCTGTGGCACTTTATAATCAAATCCTTTTAATGTTGATATGATACACAGTGCAGAGACCGCCCAGATCAGAGTCGTTACTTCCCGCTCGACCAGATAATCCAGAAGTTTTGTCGGAAATGAGAAAAACTTCTTTGGAATGATCTGCATAGTTGCTCCACATTTTAAAGTAGAGTAGATATCTTTTACCGACACATCAAAATCGAATGGTGCCTGATTTCCAATAACATCATGTTCTGTAATGTTGAATAATCTCGTAAATTCTTCTATAAAGTCAATGACTGATCTGTGGCTTACAACTACACCTTTTGGCACACCAGTGGAACCGGAAGTGAAGATTGCGTAGAGCGGATCCACATCCCGGCTCTGTTTTCTTACATTATCAAGATACTCCGCATCTTCCTGTGTCTGAAGTGCCTCTTCCATCATAATGACTTTGCCGTCAAATTCCAGACGCTCTCTTGGTTTATCATATGCTGGATCCGTCAACAGGACTTCTGCCTGTAATGTATCCAACACTGATCTCAGACGTTCTGTCGGAAGTTTCGGATCCAACAGAATATAAAAGCAGCCTGCGGACACGATTCCCATAAATGCATAAATAGCTTTTACGCCTTTATCCATAAGTACAGGAATCGGTTTTCCAGGAGTTACTTCCCTTCCCAGTCTTGTTCCTACTGCTCTGGCACTTTTGATCAGTTCGTCGTATGTGCACGCTGTCTCTTCATCTGCAAAGGCAGTCTTACCCGGAAATCTCCGGGCAGACTCCTCTGCATAGCATAAAATATTTCGAATCAATTTATTACTCCCCTAACCCGCTTTCTACAGCTTCTATCATTGCTTTTAATGCTTTTTCTTCTTCTTCCCCTTCACAGATCAGCAGAATCTCATCTCCGGATTTGATTCCGGCACCAAGGATACTTAGTACACTCTTGGCGTTGGCAATAGAATTCTCATACTCAAATGTGATCCGGCACTCAAATTTGTTTGCGATATTGCTGAAAATTCCAGCCGGACGCAGATGCAGTCCTGTTGGATTTGTGATTTGTACTTTCTGACTTACCATAGCTCTGCTCCTTATTTCTCTTCCAGTATAACATTTACAGATACCGTGCTCTCAAGCACACAGCCATCCGGAACGCCTACCGTTACCGGGACTGTATAAGTTCCAGCCGTCTGGTAGTTCTTAAGATCAATGCTTACATTATCACTGATCTTATATTGATCCAGTATATCTCCCGGCCCACGGATCTGAATCTCCAGTACATCTGCTGATTCATAACTTAGTGATAATCCATTTGCCAAGTTATTTACCTTGATGGCTCCCATAGAAATATCATAAGATTTTGTTCCATTTTTGTCAATTCCTACAGTCACAACTACAGATCCGGCATTTTCATCTGTCAGTGAAATATCTTCTGGAAGATAATCTGTGATGTCCACAACTTTCTCTGTCTTAGAAGTCAGTCCGGACATATTGAGTGCCGATGCCGGAACTGAGATCTTCTTCAACTTTTTCAGTTCTTCCGCTCTGCCGGTCACATTTACATGATCCGGCTCATACTTGATATCGCTGACAGAATATCCGTCTGCTGCTGTAATCTGTGAAGTATCAAATTCAACCTTAACGCTCTTCGTCTCAAGCACCTGTACACTGACAGATACACCTTCCGTACCAAGGTTATTGGCAAGAAGTGACTGGTCGATCACATTGTTATCACTATCGTATAATACAAGCTCTGATTTTGTCACAACGTCTTCAGATAATCCGGACACACTGACAGATGCCTCAACTTTACTGATGGAATCAATGACAGACTTCGGTCCCCGGATAGATACCATCTCCGGCACTGCCTGAATCTCTCCAAGTGTATAGCCATCTCGGACGGTTCCTGTCGTCTTTGGAACAATCGGGAATTTCTTCGTCTCTTCATCTTCCAGTTTTACCTGAAGATTACGTGGAGATACTTCTACACTTTCATAGTTGACTCCTGTAATCTCAACGCTGATCGGAATCTGTGTCTGAAGCGTCAGCTCTTTCATGTCTGCAGTCGCTTTTATATTATCTGCTTTTATCTTATTAAGTACAGATCTCTTTGCCCGTACTGTCACAGAGACATTCTGCGTGCCATCCTCAATCTGATAAGTCTGATTGGTCGCCGCAAGCACCTCTGCATTCGTTACCGCTACCGGTATATTATTAAATGTCTGGGTTGTTACCGGGTCATCGATATTTACCACAATCAGCCACAGCATCACTGCCAGGAGGAAGGATAATATCTTAAGGCCCCAATTATTCATCAGTCCTTTTTTCATCTTTATTCCTTCCTTTCCATATATGTTGCAGGAAATTCTTATTCTCCGGCTTTCTGTTCTGTATATAAGTCAGCTTCTCGCGAAGTTCTTCCCTCGTTACTGCCCGATCAAGCACACCTCCCTGTGCTACAGACACCTTGCCGTTCTCCTCAGACACAACGATGATCAGAGCATCACTGACCTCACTCATGCCTACCGCTGCTCTGTGCCTTGTTCCAAGCTCCTTGCTAAGCCCCATGTTATCAGACAATGGCAGATAACATGTCGCAGATACAATTCTGTCACCACGGATAATGATAGCGCCATCGTGAAGTGGTGTGTTGTGCTCGAATATATTCATCAGTACCTGCATGGATACGAGACAGTCCATCTTAATCCCTGTACTTTCATACTCCGTCAGATGTATTGCCTGTTCCACCACGATCAGCGCTCCTGTCTTCACGCGTCCCATGTTGTAAGCTGCATCGATAATACTGTCCATGGTATCTTCACTGAACCTGCTGCTTTCTTTGTTCGTCTCAAATGGTACGATCGAACTCAGGAACTGCTTCTCCCCAAGCTTTTCCAGAGCCCTTCGAAGTTCCGGCTGAAATACTACAACTGCCGCCGTAGCCAGTACCGTTACCGAATTCCTTGCCAGAAATAAAATTGTATGCATCTTAAAAACTGCTGCAAGCAATACAAAGATACCAAGTACAACAATTCCTCGCATCAGCATCCATGCTTTTGTATTGATCAGCCACATTGCAATATGATAGATCAGATATGTCAAAATCAGGATTTCAATAATATCTGTCAGATGCGCATCTGGAAAATACAGTTCCTGACTGACAGCTCCTAATACATGCATAATATACTGTTTCACCCGGTCACCCCCTTTTGCTATAATTATTTATCTTCCCATTTAAAATTCTTTTTTATCTCATATCAGGATCATTTTCAAAACTTCTTCTTAAAAGCTCCTGATCCACATCAGCGTCCATAACATTACGTCTTTTTGATGCCGGACGTTTTTTCTTTTTTTGTCCCTGCTCGCTTTGACGTGCCTTTTCCTGTGCCTGTTTTTTTGCTTTTTTTCTAACTTCCGCAGTGTCCATGATCTCCGTTTCCTGTCGTTCATTGATCCGCTTCACCGTCTTCTCCGGTGTAGATACTACAATCTTCGGAACTGCTTTTACATAGTAATAGTATTCATCATCTTCGTACTGAAGATTCTCACTTCTTGAATAATCTACGGAGAAGAAGAACAATTCCAGAATCACTCCGATAACCGCTGCTCCGATACTTCCAAAAATCAATGAACCGTAAGATGCATGGACTCCCATAGCAACATCTCCGATTGCCACTACTACAATATTCACAACAGCTCCCGTTATAACTGAAATAGTCCATGCATGTGCGATTGCCTGTTTGCGAAGCGTATAAACAACCAGTGTACAGATAATAAATGCAACAAGGACAATCCACAGTTCTTTATTCTGGAAGACCTGTTTTGCATATTTCCCAATCTGTCCCATCATACCTTTCACAGAACCGCCCTGCATACCGGAGGCTGCTTTTTTCATATAAGCCATCATATAATATACAACCGTTCCACATCCCACTGCCACCATGGAAATCGGTGACATTAAAAGCGCACATGAGATTGGAACAACAACCGGAATCTTAAGTGCAAATGCCAGTGGTGTCAAAAGTACAACGATTGCCATCTTCGGTGTAAAACGAAGATAAAAAATATACATGATCAGGAAAATCAATGCTGTTACAACAAGTGCTGCGATGGATACTGAATACATATGTACAAGGATCAGTGCTGTTGCCAGAATCACTGTAATGATCGGTGGAAAGAAAGTTGCAATAATCGCAAGTGCCAATGCCACCACCGGCGATGCCAGTGTCTTCATAAATCCTACATTATTGTTGATCATGTAAAATGTCATGACCGCCAGAACAAATTGTATTGCTTTATCCGCCACAATTGAGTATCTGGAATACAAATCCTGCATTCTCTCCCGTATTACATATAAACTGTCCATTACTTTGTCTCCTTTTCATACATCTTCAACAGTCTCGTCAGAATGTGATTATATCTCTTTACCCGCTGTCTCGCTTCCTGATGCTTTTTATTATACAGGTGGCTTGCAATTCCAATATAAGACACAAGAACTACCACATATCCGACAACTGCCGCGAGACCCAACGTAATCAGTAATGCTGTTGACATCTTCTCCATCAGAGTATCAAGTCCTGCGATCATCGCAATTGCCCAGGCTGCTATATAGCCTATTGTCACCCACAGAACCGTATATAAAATGTGCACTCCGGCATAATCTTTTCGATAGTATTCACTGATTTTAAAATCCTCTTTTCCCTGCGTCTGATCATACAGAGCAAGCTGAGTCATTAGCTTGACTTTTCGCTCATCTAACATATATGCACCTCAAAATCCTTTTTTATCGATGAAACATCATTTTCAGTATAGCAAATCTCAGTACCCTTGTCCAATACTTATAGTCAAAAAGTAAACTTTTTGGAACCCCATAGTTTTCAATACTTTTGCAACTTGATCCACGGTATTCCCTGTTGTGTAAATATCATCGATAATAATGACACGTCGAAAATCTGTCGGAAGTCTGTCCGGATCTCCTCCCGGAGCAAATGCATGTTCCAGATTCTTTTTTCTCCCGATGGGATCCAGCTTTTTCTGATAACCAGTGTAATGAACCCGTTTTACCAGATTCGCAACGACCGGAATCCCAAGTATTTTCCCTATCTCTTCTGCCAGAAGCTCCGCCTGGTTGTAACCACGCTTCCTGCGCCTTTTTCTGTGCAGAGGCACCGGGACAAGTGCCTGCGGTCTCCATCTTCGGATCTCTTCTGCATATTTTATGCAGATTTCCTGTGCAAAATACTTCGCAACATATCTCTGATTATGATATTTTAACTGGTAAATTGCCTGGTTCACCGGAGGTTTGTGAAGCCACACCGACAACCCTCTTTCATAAATGTGTTCTGTGTTATAGCAGTCATGGCAAAATTCCCTCTCTTCACAGCGGATTGGTTTCCCACATTTCAGGCATCGCGGTTCATGGATTTCTAATTTTTCCACAGCTTTTCTGCACAAAGGGCATACTCCCCCACGATTTACCTTTCCACAAAAAGGGCAGATCGAAGGCCAGAAAATATCCAACACCTTTTCTGACCATATTTCTCCTTGTCTTTCTCTGCTTTTTTCATACTTTATATTATATTTTACATTCTTTTTTTTATTATATTTTTCTATGATCACTATGCAAGTTCTAGGATTCGCTCCGCCAGACTTGTATTTCGCCGCTGCTCGCTGGTATTCTGGATCATTTCCTGAAATACTGAATCACTGCCCACAAGTGTGACACATTTTCTTGCTCTTGTCACTGCTGTATAGATTAGATTCCGGTTGTAAAGCTGTCTTGGTCCTTGAAGAAGCGGGATGACAACCGCCGGATACTCACTTCCCTGAGCTTTATGTATCGTGATTGCATAAGCAAGCTCCAACTCATCAAGAATCGCATACGGATACTTCACCTGGCGCTGTTCGTCATACTCAACCGTAACCGTCTCCTCGTAAGCGTTGATGTTCTTGATGATTCCCATGTCGCCGTTAAATACGCCCAGTCCTTTGTCAATGGTCATTCCGTATTTCGTGCAGACTTCCCACTCTAGCTGGTAATTGTTCTTAATCTGCATCACCTTGTCACCTTCACGCAGCAGGCGGTCTCCCACTTCTTTTTCCTGCTTTTGGGGTGATGGCGGATTCAGATACTGCTGAAGGATTTTATTCAGCCTCTCCACGCCCAGATTTCCTTTTCGCATCGGTGTCAGCACCTGAATGTCATAAGGTGAGGCATCTACGAACTTTGGAAGTTTTTTCTGGATCAACGTAATTACAACACTGATGATCACATTTGGATCAGACCGTTTTAAAAAGAAAAAGTCCATACTTTTATTGTCCAATATGACTGGTTCTCCACGGTTAATTTTATGTGCATTTACGATAATATCACTCTCTTTTGCCTGCCGGAAGATTTTTTCCAGCTTTACAACCGGGAAACAATCCGATGCGATCATGTCTTTAAGCACTCTTCCAGGGCCTACACTTGGCAGCTGATTTCCGTCTCCGACCATGATCAGTCTGGTCCCCGGCATAATCGCGTCAAGAAGTGCCTTCATAAGCGGCAGATCTACCATGGACATTTCATCAATGATAATCACATCTGACTCCAGCGGATTCTCTGCATTTCTTCCAAATCCATTTCCAAATCCGACATTATCTCTCTTATCATCATCTTCCGGATTGCCACTGACTTCCAACAGGCGATGAATGGTCTGAGCCTCACAGCCGGTTGCCTCTGTCATGCGCTTCGCCGCACGTCCAGTCGGTGCTGCAAGAAGGATATCTGCTCCTTCTTCCTCAAAGAAATGGATCATTGCATTGATTGTCGTCGTTTTTCCGGTTCCCGGTCCTCCAGTCACGATCAGAATTCCGTGCCGCACTGCTTCCATTACAGCTTCTCTTTGTCTGTCATCCAGTGCCAGTTCTGCCTGTTCTTCTATCATATGGATGCGATGCTCCAAAACAGACGGTGTCACATCAAAATCTACATTCAGATCATGCAACATCTTTGCAACCGTGAGTTCCATATAATAATAATGGGAGGAATAAACACGAAGCCCTTCATCCGACTCTTTCAGAACAACTTTTTTCTCCATGGCAAGATCCATCACATACTTTTCAATGTGCTGAACCTCTACATCAAGAAGCTGACTGGCACGATATAGCAGAACCTCCTGAAGAAGATAGACATGTCCTTCACTGACACTCTGAATCAATGTATAGAAAATACCACTTCGAATCCGGTAATCGGAATCTGTGTGTATCCCGACCTTCGACGCAATCTCATCGGCCGTCTTAAAGCCAACTCCCGGCACATGATCTGCCATCTGATATGGATTTTCTTCTATTACGCGATAAACGCTCTGACCATAATGCTGATAAATCCTTGCCGCCAGTGTCGTAGAAATGCCATATTTTTGCAGATAGATCATGGCTTCCCTCATATCCTTTTTTTCTTCTACCTGAATGGCGATCTCTCTGGCTTTCCGCTCGCTGATTCCTTTTACCTCGGCAAGACGCTCCGGTTCTTCTTCAATAATGCGGAATGTATCACCACCGAACTTCTTCACGATCCGTCCTGCCAGCGACGGTCCGACACCTTTGATAGCTCCGGAACCAAGATAACGTTCAATCGACACCTTATCTTCCGGCTGACATACCTTCGAAGTCTCTACCTGAAACTGGGTTCCATACACTTTGTGTACAATATACTCTCCCGTCAGCTCCAACAGTTCTCCCTCTTCAATGTAGTGAAACTTTCCTACACAGGTCAGGTCTCCGTCATCATTATTCAAATTAAATACTGTATACCCGTTGTCTTCATTCCGGTATACAATGTGCTCTACATATCCCTTAATCTCTTCCATCTATTGTCCCAAATCTGCCCGACAGGTATATCATATTCTTTGCAGTTCCCGTCTTGCGCTCATAAGTTCCACATATTCTCCGGTTCCGATTGCTACGACCTGCGTAGGCTCCTCTGCAGTCATTGTATTGATTCCGGTTCTCTCCTCGATCATCTCTTCCAGCCCGCGAAGCTTTGCTCCACCTCCGGTCAGCATGATCCCGCGTTCCAGAATATCTGCGGAAAGTTCCGGCGGCGTACGCTCCAGAACGCTGATAATTGCTTCAATAATCTGGTTGGATGTTCCCTGAAGTGCCCGTTCTGTCTCTGCCGAAGTCACCGTAACTGTCTTTGGCAGTCCTGTAACCAGATTCCGTCCACTGACCTCCATCGCTTCATTTTCGATCAGAGGATACGTCGTTCCAATCTTAATCTTGATGTCTTCTGCGGTTCGGTCTCCGATCAGCAGATTGTGTTTTTTCTTCATATAACGTACAATTGCCTCGTCAAAATCGTCTCCGGCAACTTTCAGTGAGGTACTGACTACCGTACCTCCAAGAGAGATCACGGCCACATCGGTCGTACCTCCCCCGATATCTACGATCAGATTACCACATGCTTTGGAAATATCAATACCTGCACCGATTGCTGCCGCCACAGGTTCCTCGATCAGATAGACATCTCTGGCTCCTGCCGCAAATGTCGCCTGCTGTACCGCATTTCTCTCAACTTCCGTCACACCGCTTGGCACACAGATACTGATACGTGGTTTCTGAAATGTTCTTCTTCCCAGTGCTTTCTGAACAAAATACTTGATCATCTTCTCTGTCACAGTATAATCGGAAATAACTCCCTGACGCAAAGGACGCACTGCGATAATATTGCCTGGCGTTCTTCCCAGCATCAGACGTGCCTCCTCGCCGATTGCCTTCACTTCATTGCTGTCTCTGTCAAATGCAACGACAGAAGGTTCTTTGAGTATGACTCCCTTTCCCTTCACATATACAAGAATACTGGCTGTTCCCAGATCTATTCCAATATCTACTGCCATGATATAACCTCTTTCTTTCTGCTATCCCTTTTATCCATATCATTATCTTTCGTTTTCTCAGGAAGTGCAACCCTTTTTTCCTTAAATATTTGTGAAGATACTTATTTTTCAAGCATCGGCTTGATATATTTTCCGGTGTATGATACCGGACTTTCAGCCACTTCTTCCGGCGTTCCCTTTGCAATAACAGTTCCGCCTTTGTCACCGCCTTCCGGTCCCATATCAATAATATAATCTGCTGTCTTGATCACATCCAGATTATGCTCAATGACTACGACTGTATTGCCGTCCGCTGATAATCTATGCAGAATCTCTGTCAGTTTATGCACATCTGCAAAATGTAATCCTGTCGTAGGTTCATCTAGTATATAGATGGTCTTTCCCGTACTTCTCCGACTCAGTTCTGTCGCCAGCTTGATCCGCTGCGCCTCTCCTCCGGAAAGCTGTGTGGAAGGCTGACCGAGACGGATATAGGAAAGTCCCACATCATAAAGTGTCTCCATCTTTCTTCGGATACTTGGTACATTTTCAAAGAAATGCAATGCCTCTTCCACGGTCATATTGAGTACATCATAAATACTCTTTCCTTTGTATTTTACCTCCAGTGTCTCCCGGTTATACCTCTTTCCGTGGCAAACCTCGCAAGGTACATAAACATCCGGCAGAAAATGCATCTCGATTTTCAGGATTCCGTCTCCGGCACAGGCTTCACAACGTCCGCCTTTCACATTGAAACTGAATCTTCCTTTCTTGTACCCACGTGCTTTTGCGTCTGCTGTAGATGCAAAAAGGTCACGGATGAGATCAAATACTCCCGTATAGGTTGCCGGGTTTGATCTCGGTGTTCTTCCAATCGGAGACTGGTCAATGGCAATCACTTTATCCAGCTGCTCCAGGCCATCAATGGCATTATGTTTTCCCGGAATCACTCTTGCTCTGTTCAGATCTCTTGCAAGACGTTTGTACAAGATTTCATTTACAAGCGAACTCTTTCCAGATCCAGACACACCTGTCACACAGGTCATCACACCAAGCGGGATCTCTACATCCACATTTTTTAAGTTATTCTCTCTTGCTCCGCTGATCTTAATCCAGCCTGACGGATCCGCGCGGTGCTCCGGTACCGGAATCTGCATTCTTCCGCTAAGGTAAGCCCCTGTGATGGATTTTTTATTCTTCATGATCTGCTCTGCGGTTCCACATGCAATCACTTCTCCTCCATGCTCACCGGCACCAGGTCCAATGTCCACAATATAGTCTGCCGCACGCATCGTATCCTCATCATGTTCCACGACAATGACAGAATTTCCAAGATCACGCAGATGCTTCAGTGTTCCGAGCAGTTTGTCATTATCCCTCTGGTGCAGGCCGATACTCGGCTCGTCCAGAATATAAGCCACTCCCACCAGACCGGAACCAATCTGTGTCGCAAGACGGATTCTCTGCGCTTCTCCTCCGGATAATGTTCCGGTAGCACGGGCAAGCGTCAGGTAATCCAGACCTACGTCCATCAAAAACTTGATTCTTGCCTGGATCTCTTTTAAGATTTGTCCTCCGATTATCTTCTGCTGCTGCGTAAGCTCCAGACTACCCATAAATGTTTGCAGGTTTTCAATGGACATCTCTGTCACTTCTGCAATATTTTTACCACCGACCGTCACTGCAAGCGCTTCTGCCTTCAGTCGCTGGCCGCCACATTTTCTACACGGAGTGATTCTCATAAACTCTTCATATTCTGCCTTCATTGTCTCAGATGAAGTCTCCCGGTATCTTCGTTCCACATTGCGGATTAGTCCTTCAAATGCAACATCATAGACACCTTCTCCGCGCTGGCCTTTATAATGAACTTTCACCTCACGGCCATTCGTTCCGTGGATGATCACATCTTGGATTTCCTGTGGATAGTCCTGAAATGGCGTGTCCAGAGAAAAGTCATATGCTTTGCAAAGTGCATCAAGAATCGCATAGGTAAAACTCTTCTTATCCGTACAAGACTGCCATCCCATTACGGTAATCGCTCCTTCGCTGATGCTCAGTCTCTTATCCGGGATCATCAGATTCTCATCAAATTCCATCTTATATCCAAGTCCGAAACACTCCGGGCATGCGCCAAATGGATTGTTGAAAGAGAAGCTTCGCGGCTCTATCTCATCGATACTGATTCCACAGTCCGGGCAGGAAAAGCTCTGGCTGAAATTCATCGGCTCCCCGTCAATAATGTCAACAATCATCAGCCCCTCTGCCAGATGCAGTACATTTTCAATCGAATCCGTAAGACGCTTCTCAATTCCCGGCTTCACAACAAGTCGATCCACGATGATTTCTATATTATGCTTGATGTTCTTATCTAATGCGATCTCTTCGGATAATTCATACAGATTACCGTCCACACGCACACGTACATATCCGCTTTTCTTCGCTCTCTCCAGAAGCTTTTCATGGCGTCCTTTTCTTCCACGGACAACTGGCGCAAGGAGCTGGATCTTCGTGCGCTCCGGCAGTTCCATGATCTGATCTACCATCTGATCTACCGTCTGTTTCTTAATCTCACGGCCACATTTCGGACAATGTGGAATTCCGATTCTCGCATATAACAGCCGAAAATAATCATAGATCTCCGTCACTGTTCCTACTGTAGATCTTGGATTGCGGTTCGTGGATTTCTGGTCAATGGAAATTGCCGGAGAAAGTCCTTCAATACTCTCCACATCCGGTTTCTCCATCTGCCCCAGGAACTGTCTTGCATAAGAAGACAGAGACTCCATATATCTCCTCTGTCCTTCCGCATAAATGGTATCGAACGCCAGAGAGGACTTTCCTGAACCGCTAAGTCCGGTAAGAACTACCAGTTCATTTCTTGGAATATCCAAGTCTATATTTTTCAAATTATGCTCATTTGCACCTCGTATTTTAATAAATTGTCTTTTTTCATTTTTTGCTGCCATATTTTTTAATTTCCTTTTATTATTTCAAGAATGCCTCGGCATTCTTGCTGCGAGGTGCGCGTCATGTAATTGCATGACATACTTCTACTGCGCACCTCTGCAAGTCTACACTCCGTTTCGGTCGGCGCAAAACCATTGTCCACCGGACAATGTGCGCCCTGCCGTAGGCTATATCTGTTCATTTATTGATAATCGGTTTAAAAGATTCGAAACTTCCTATGCTTACACAATGGTAGAATGACCTTTACTACTCTTTAAGCATCTTCTTCAGCTCGATCAACTTATCACGCAGCTCTGCTGCTGCTTCGAAATTCAACTCTGCTGCTGCCTTCTTCATCTGCTTTGTCACATCGGCAATCAACTTCAAAAGCTCCTTCTCACTCATAGATTCCGGATCTTTATCCATCTGAAGTTCTGTGGCAGCAACCTTCTTAGAAATGCTAATCAGGTCACGGACACTCTTCTGAATCGTAGTTGGCGTAATACCATGTTCCTCATTATATGCCATCTGGATCTTGCGGCGACGCTTCGTCTCTTCAATCGCATTCTTCATAGAATCTGTCATATTATCTGCATACATGATAACATGACCTTTTGCATTACGTGCTGCACGTCCGATTGTCTGCACAAGAGATGTCTCTGAACGCAGGAATCCCTCTTTATCCGCGTCCAGAATCGCCACAAGCGTGATTTCCGGAATATCCAGACCTTCTCGCAGAAGATTGATTCCGACCAGAACGTCAAAAACATCGAGACGCATATCCCGCACGATCTCTGTCCGCTCCAGCGTATCAATATCCGAATGCAGATAGCGGACACGAATACCAAGTTCCCGCATATAATCGGTCAGATCTTCTGCCATTCGTTTCGTCAATGTAGTGATCAAAATCTTATGTTTTCCTGCAATCTCCTTCTTCACCTCACCAATCAAGTCATCAATCTGTCCCTCAACCGGGCGCACCTCGATTTCAGGATCCAGAAGTCCTGTCGGACGGATTACCTGCTGTGCACGTAAAAGTTCATGCTCTTCCTCATACTGTCCAGGTGTCGCAGACACGAACAGTACCTGATCAATCTTACTTTCAAATTCTTCGAAACTAAGTGGACGGTTATCCAGCGCAGACGGCAGCCGAAATCCATAGTCCACCAGCGTTCTCTTTCTGGACTGATCTCCGTGGTACATACCGCCAATCTGCGGAACCGTCTTGTGCGACTCATCGATCATTATGATAAAATCATCCGGGAAATAATCCATCAATGTATTCGGCGGCTGCCCTGGAGCAAGTCCTGCCAGATGCCTGGAGTAGTTCTCGATCCCTGAACAGAATCCGGTCTCACGCATCATTTCTATATCAAAATTCGTTCGTTCCGCAATTCTCTGGGCTTCCAGAAGTTTATCTTCACCTTTGAAATATTTCACCTGTTCTTCCAGTTCAATCTCAATATTTTTAATTGCTTTTTCCATACGCTCCTTCGGTACAACGTAATGGGATGCCGGAAATATTGCAATATGATTCAATGTATTTTTAATCTCTCCGGTAAGCATGTCTATCTCCGAAATCCGGTCAATCTCATCTCCGAAAAATTCCACACGGATAGCCGTATCGCCCCGGTCTGCCGGTACAACTTCTACAGTATCGCCTCGTACCCGGAATGTTCCCCGCTTGAAATCCATATCATTTCTGTCATATTGAATATCTATCAACTGACGCAAGACTTCATCTCTGTCCTTCTCCATCCCCGGTCGGAGCGATACCATCATCTGTTCAAAGTTCTCCGGTTCACCAAGACCATAGATGCAGGAAACGCTGGCAATTACGATCACATCCCTGCGCTCGATCAATGCTGCCGTTGCCGATAACCTCAGCTTATCAATCTCTTCATTTACGGAGGAATCCTTCGCAATGTAGGTGTCTGAAGATGGGACATAAGCCTCCGGCTGGTAGTAATCGTAGTAGGAGACAAAATATTCCACTGCGTTATCGGGGAACATCTCCTTGAACTCTCCGTATAACTGAGCTGCAAGTGTTTTATTATGAGCGATGACAAGCGTCGGCTTCTGTAATTGCTGAATCACATTTGCCATCGTAAAAGTCTTTCCAGAACCCGTAACCCCTAGTAAAGTCTGGCATTGATTGCCTTCCTTGAACCCTTTCACAAGCTCTGCGATCGCCTGTGGCTGGTCTCCGGTTGGCTCATATGGGGCTTTTAATTTGAACTCATTCATGGTAAATTCCTCCATTTGTGACTTTTACTATGACCAATATCAGCCAAAAATTCGTATCCGGATTCGTAACGAAAAACTCATTTTTGTGGTGAATAGATGTGTTTCTCACCTCGTTACGAATAAAAGTCACATTACGTAGTATCCCTGTGGG
>NZ_ATVU01000039.1:0-21009 GCF_000420885.1 Dorea sp. AGR2135
AAAAGGTGTACTTTTTGAGAATAGTACAAAAAGGAGGGAGGAATAAAGTCTTTTAATCGTTCTCTATAAAATTCAAGAAAGGAGAACAAGCAATGAAAAGAACAAAAAAGGCATTAGCGGTCGTATTATCACTGTCTATGCTGGCTTCTATCACGCCACAGATTGTTCTTGCTAACAGCAATATTCCAGACCGCTATGAGGAAGTAAGCGAGATGCAGGCTATCGTTAAAGATGCCGAAGTCCATGCATATGTTACCAGAAATGGTGGAACGGCAGAACTGACAGACAGCAACGGGGTGGAAACAACCTTTACACAGGGTATCGGTTACAGAGAATATACCGCAACTCCTGCGGACGGCTGGGTATGGAAAGGCTGGACATATGAACAGCTCTATCAAGGAGAAGATTTAGGCAATCGTACTGATTATGGCTGGGGAAAACGATATTCTTTCTCAAACGACGGTTCTGATTGGAACAGTGCATATAATGGCACAGGACAGACTATCTCTGTCAACCGCCTGCTTACTAAAGGCGAAACCGTAGGAAATAAAATCATATATAATATTTATGCGAATTTCAATCCTACAATCAATGCCACTGCTGGCACAGGTGGAACGATTACAGACAATGGCGTTACGGAAGTAAACTATGGCGACAGCAAGCAATATGATATTACCGCTGACGCTGGACAGGATATAGCTTCTGTTTCAGTAGACGGGCAGGACATTTCCAACGCAGTAGGAAAAGACAACTTCTCTTATACTTTTGAAAATGTAAGAGAACCACATACTATCGACGTAACCTTTACAAATGAACTTTATACTGTAACCTATACGGACGGTGTAGAGGGGCAAGAAATTTTTAAGGACGAAGTATATTCTGACTTAAAGATTGGCGACGTTACGCCAAAGTTTAAGGGAAGTTTAGAGCGTAAAGATTATGTATTCACAGGGTGGAACCCAGAAGTAACAAACAAGGTGGCAGGAACTGCCGTATATACAGCTACATGGGCGGACGACAAGAATAACAACGGCACGCCTGACGACAAAGAAGAAAAATTCACTGTTACCTATACAGACGGTGTGGACAATGAAGAAATCTTCAAAGACCAGAGCTATGTCGACCTGTTATCAGGAACTAAAACACCAAAATTTAATGGAGAGCCGAAACGTACAGGTTATGTGTTTACAGGCTGGACACCAGAAGTCACAGAAACAGTAACACAGACCGTAACTTACTCCGCACAATGGGCGGTTGATGAAAATGGAAACGACAAACCAGACAATGATGAAAAATATACTGTTTCTTACCAGTTTATCAATGGAGCGGACGACAAGGAGCTTCCAAAAGAAGTCAATGACATGCTTCCAAAAGCAACGAGTTATGTATATGGTGTGAAAGTTGTTCCAGTAGCATTGAAAGCTGACAGAGTGGAAACAACCGACGGCGTATGGCTGTTTGAGGGCTGGACACCAGAAGAAATCGAAAAGCTGACAGCAGATACTGCCTTTACTGGTACATGGACATTTGCGAAAAATGCAGGAGGTATCAACCATATTCCTGTGATTACAGCCGAAGATAAGACGCTGACCGTTGGAGACAGTTTTGATGTTATGGCAGGTGTAACAGCTTTGGATAAAGAGGACGGCGACCTTACGGATAAGATTGAGGTTATCAACAATACAGTAGATACCTCAAAAGCTGGTACATATACGGTTACTTACAAGGTAACTGATAGCAACGGTGCTTCTGTAACTAAGACCATAACTATTACGGTCAAGGATAAAGATAAAGAAGAACAGCCTACTGCTCCGACAAAGCCAGACAAAGGCGATAACAACGTCAACGATAAGAACAACACTGCTTCAAAGGCAGATAAGCCAGATACGGCAGTCAAGACAGGCGATAGCACGAATGTCTTATTGTGGAGCATGGCAACCATCATTTCCCTTACAGGAGTGATAACGGCACTGATTTTCAAGCGTAGAAGAAGCAGATAAGCATGATTAAGGACAGGGACAAAGGTTTCTGTCCTTTTCTTCTGCTCTGCTTTAGAAACGTGCTTTCAAGGACGCAAACGATAACCGACGGAGCGAGCCGCCCACGGTGGCGGTCGCAAGACATATCGCCACGCCAGCTTGCTGGCGAGGGGGCGGTTCACTTCGGCGGTCTGGCGAGCGTAGCGAGCCTTATAAGCCCCCGTTATCTAACAAGGGGGGCATAAAAAACAAGAAACAATAGACGTTAGCAAGCGGAAAACGCTGTAAGTACAGGACGAAACCTCATTTTACACAGCGTGATATAAATCATGCCATTATCACTTTGAAAAATTAAATAGCATAGGAAAGACAGTTGATTTCAAATAAGAAGTTGATTGTCTTTTTCTTTTGCAGAAATGAAATGCAGGCAATTATCAGTACATGGTAGTTGCCTTTTTGATTGGAGGAATTGAAGAATGAATGATAAAAAATTTATTGAAGAATTAAAGTTTAAGCGTGAGGAATACGGAGTATCGCAAAAAAGACTTGCCGTTGCCTGCGGTATCAGTCGAGAACATTATAACCGCATTGAAACGGGGAAACTTCCATTGACAGAAGAACTGAAAGCGGAAATTCAGAAACAGTTGGAACGATTAAATCCATTAGAGCCTATGTTCATACTGGTTGACTATTTCCGTGTCCGTTTCCCTACCACAGACCCGTTGACCGTTATTAAGGACATTCTGCATATCAAGCCCAGACACATGCTCCATGAAGAATACGGACGCTACGGCTATGAAGAACAGTATATTTTAGGCGATATTACCGTGCTGGTATCTTCCAACCCATCATTGGGTGTTCTGCTGGAACTGAAAGGCAAAGGGTGCAGGCAGATTGAGGGCTATCTTCTGGCACAGCAGAGAAGCTGGTTTGATTTGATGATGGACTGTCTGACTTCTGACGGCGTGATAAAGCGTCTTGACCTTGCGATAAATGACAGAGTTGGAGTGCTGGATATTCCAAAGCTCATAGAAAAGTATCAGCGTGGAGAATGTATCTCCTACTTTCGCAGACAAAAGCGATATGACGGAACGGACAAGAATGGCGATGATATACCCGAAAGCACAGGAAATACAATGTATATCGGCTCAACACAAAGCGAGCTGTATTTCTGCATTTATGAAAAGGCAAAGGAACAATACGTCAAGAAAGGCATTGCCATTGAAGACAGCGAAATCAAGAACCGTTTTGAAATCCGCATGAAGAATGAAAGAGCCTATAAGGCTGTTGTGGATTTGCTGACTTACTATGACGCTGAGAGGACAGCATTTTCTATCATCAATCATTATATCCGTTTCGTTGACCCAGAAGAAGATAAGCCGAAGAACCGCTGGAAAATCAATCCTGAGTGGGCGTATTTTGTAGGAGATAACCGAGAACCCATTCGATTAACCACACAGCCAGAACCGTTCACAATGGAAAGAGCATTGCATTGGCTACAAAGACAGGTAGCACCTACGCTTAAAATGGTGCAGGAACTGGATAAGATGAACCATACAACCATAATGGACGATATGCTGGAGCATACCGAACTGAAAGACAAGCACAGACACTTGCTGGAACTTGAAAAGACAACCATAGAAGAAAGGATAGATACCGCCGTTTCAAAGGAAACTGACGGTATTTTTTAATTTCCATGAAAAATCCGCAACAGAACATCAAAACGTGTACAGATATGGTGTGAAAGAAATTTCAACTTTTTTCAGTTTAGCTTAGCAAATCAGTCTTTGCTGTACTGATATGTGCATATAGGGACAGAAATTTACGAATTAAGTCATAAAAACCTCATCTGCTGTACAGATATGAGATGAAAGAGGAAAAATTTTTGAAAAATGGAAGCAAAACCGCCTATCTGTTCCCTATATGGAGCGAGGGAAGAAAAAATTTTCAAAAAGGTCATTATATATACCTTTGCCGTCCTTATATGGTGCGAAAGAAGAAAAAAGTAAAAAATTTTTCTATTTTGGTTAGCAAAAGACACTTTGCAGGAGAGTGTTGTATGTAAAGAAGAAAAACTTTCTTTAATTTGTATTCAAAAACATTGTTCGTATCGAGTGTTGGTGCAAGAAAGAAGAAATTTATTATATTTCTTGATTTTGTATTCAAACAGACCGTAGCCGTTGAGTGTTGATGTGAAAGGAAGAAAATATTTCATTTTCATCTTAGCATTTAGCACTTTCCATTCCCTATATGGTGTAGAAAGAAAAAGTTTTGAATATTGGTTACACTTTCCCTATTTTTCAACGCGGTATATAGGAAAGATGATTTTCTTCTTTCGTGTTCTTTGACAACTGAATAAAGCAATTCAATACCTTAGACAGACAGCGAGCCGTTGAAACAAATACGCCATGACCTTTCCCCTGCAAAAGTGAGCGATTATTGTTTGTGTTCATGTAAAAGACTTGTCCTCTTTTATCGCCATGACCTGTTCTGTCTGATAATGATACTCCCGTACAGCCACAGCTTGAGCGTTCAGAGTGTCGCACGCAATGGATACGGCTACATTGGATAATGCAGAGGTGGAACTCCTGTGGGCTATGACAAAAGCCGTTGAATTGCTTAAAAAACATTTTACGGAAAGGAGTGAGAATTTATGCACGATTTAAGTATGCCATTATGGGAACGATACCTTATGACAATCGAAGAAGCGTCTAGTTACTTCCGCATTGGCGAAAATAAATTGCGTCAAATTGCCAATGAACATAAACGAGAATGTGTCGTTATGAATGGTAACCGTATGCTTATCAAGAAAAAGAATTTTGAAAAAGTCATAGATAAACTAGAACAAATTTAATGCAAAAGAGCCTTGTGCGTGTTATGATTTGATTAAGTCGTATATACAAGGCTCTTTCATACTTTGAAAGGAGTCTGAAAGATGTCAGCATTAAAAAGACGAGATAACAGAAACAGAATATTACAGAGAGGAGAAAGTCAAAGACCAGACGGAAGATACACTTACAAATATGTAGACGCATTGGGTAAAACAAAATATGTGTATGCTTGGAAATTATTACCGACAGATAGAACACCGAAAGGCAAACGAGATGATTTGTCGTTAAGAGAAAAGGAGCGTATCATACAAAGAGATTTGTATGACGGTATCGACACGCAGGGCGGTAAAATGACACTTTGCCAGTTATATGCTAAAAAGAATGCACAGCGACCAAATGTAACGAAGAATACAGAAGTCGGCAGAAAATACCTTATGAAAGCCTTAGAGGACGATATACTAGGTTCTAGGAGTATTGACACTATTAAACCGTCAGACGCTAGAGAATGGGCAACCCGTATGCAACAGAAAGGTTTTTCCTTTGGAACAATCAAGAACTATAAGCGTTCATTAAAAGCGTCCTTTTGTATGGCGATTGATGATGATTATGTAAGGAAGAACCCTTTTGATTTTTCACTAAGTGAAGTGATTGAAAATGACAGCAAAACGAAAGTCGCATTAAGTGAAGAACAGGAGCAGGCATTACTCGATTTCATAGCACAGGATAACTGTTATCAGAGATATTATGATGATGTACTGATACTGTTAAAAACAGGACTAAGAATATCAGAATTCTGTGGATTGACAAAACATGATTTAGATTTTGAAAATCATTCAATCAATATCAATCATCAGTTACTGAAAAACAAAGACGGTTATTATATCAATGAGCCAAAGACAAAAAGCGGTATTCGTAAAGTGCCAATGAGTGATGAAACAGAAAAGGCCTTTCATAGAGTGTTAAAAAGGAAACTGAAACCTATGATAAAAGAGATTGACGGTTATCGTCACTTTCTGTTTCTGTTAGAGAATGGTTGTCCTGCACATAACGCAACCTATAAAACTTTATTGATACGAATGATAAAGAAGTACAACAAGACACATGATGTTCCATTGCCACATATTACACCACATACACTAAGACATACATTTTGTACGAGATTAGCACAAAAGAATATGAACCCAAAGAATTTACAGTATATCATGGGACATTCCAACATATCAATAACGCTTAACTTATACGCTCATGCGTCAGAAGTAGGAGCAAACAAAGAAATGAGAAGTATGATAGCGTGATTTACAACGAAATGTACAACGATTGAGAGTGAAGATATGCGTAGTGTAGACCCAGTTCTGCGGTAGGTTGAAGAAATGAAAAAAGCCGACAAACCTTATAAAATAAGGATATATCGGCAATTCGAGAAGTTATAAGAAGATATAGAAAAAGTTGATACTATTTTATATGCAAAAAAATGATGCAAATACATCGTGCTCATCAATTCCAATAACTGCAACTTACAGGAGATATACCAATTCTCAGTTTGCAGAACTGACCCAAAAGAGCTCGAAGGAGCTCTTTTTCCTTTTTATAATAATATCACTATGGTATAATAGAGACATTAAAATCGGAATTAAGGAGTGATATAAATGATTAAAGATTTAATGTATATTGAACTAAAAACAGGATATTCTGATGATGGTCCAGCATGGATTGGATATGTGAGAACTTCAAAAACCAAGAAAACCATTTACTTTAATGACCATGCTTTTCAAAAATATAATGGTGGTTATTCTAACTATGTAGATATTGAAAACGGCGATGAATATTGGATTTCTGGCTTGAAAAAGAGAGAGAGCAATCGTCATTGGGCCGGTCATGGGAAAATTATAATTGACCGCAGAGCTGTTAATGAATATCTTACTCTGATTGGAGAGAAAGAATTACCCCTAAATTTATTTGAAATAATTGACATTGAAGACAGATTTCCAGTTGAAAGAGTAAATAAACTTTTGAACGACAAAGAATAAAATTCAAGTTTGTAGAATTCAAAAATTTAATATGAAATGTGAGATAGAGCGTATAGAAATAATCTATACGTTCTATTTTTTGCCTTTTTTTGAAAAAGTGATTAAAAAACTATTGACATTTTGTTACTGGCAAAACTGCCAAAAGTATTCTTATTTCCTGTGGTGCGAGGCTGGCACCATTTGATATAGCAGAACTTCGTGAAATCATGTCTTATGATGAAATGGAACTGGATAAGATCGGAGACAGGAAGACAGCCTTGTTTTTGATTATGTCAGATACAGATACAACCTTTAACTTTGTGATTGCCATGTTACAGTCACAGCTTTTCAATCTGCTTTGTGACAAGGCAGATGATGAATATGGTGGAAGACTGCCAGTTCATGTGCGTGTCATTGCTGATGAGTTTGCCAACATCGGACAAATTCCTCAGTTTGACAAGCTGATTGCGACCATCCGAAGCAGGGAAATCTCTGCTTCTATTATTTTGCAGTCACAGAGCCAGTTAAAGGCAATGTACAAAGATAGTGCAGATACCATTCTGGGCAACTGTGATACTACACTTTTCCTTATTATTTTACGTTTCACGTACAGAAAACATATGTAATAAGTAGAAAAGAAAAAAAGAGAGATTCAATATGATAAAACGAATCAGAATTGCAATCGACCATGGAAACAGAAATATCAAAACGGTTCATACAGTATTTACGACTGGAATCAGTGAAAGCGATATTAGCCCAGGCAGGGGATTTGATTATCTGGAGTATAACGGAAAGTTTTATGTGCCGAGTAACAGGAGAATCCCATATCAGAGAGATAAGACTGCCGATCAAAGATTTTTCTTATTGACACTTTTAGGAATAGCAAAGGAACTGGAATTAAACCCGAATATCGAAAAAGGTGATTTAATCCAAGTTCAAATGCCAATAGGACTGCCGCGAAGCATTTTGCGGAACTCTATGATAAATATGAGACGTTTTTCCGGGGAACTGGAGAAATACTTCAATTTAATTATAAGTAAAAAGAATATCATGTAACTATCACAGATGTTATGGCATTTCCCCAGGATTATGCGGCGATTATGCTGCAGCACCGGGAGATACGTTCTTACCCTAAAGTAGTAGATGTGGACATTGGTGGATTTACAACAGATTATCTGATGTTCCGTTCCGGAATTGAGGATATGGAGATCTGCGACTCTATGGAAACGGGAATATTAGTCTTTACAACCGGATTACATCTCGGATGCGTGCGGATTATGATGTGTTGCTGGAAGAAGCGGATATTGACAGTATTATACAAGCTGGATCGTACTGTAGATGAGGTCAGACGATGGTTTGGTTATTTCAGTATACAGCAAGCGGCAATGTATCAGGATAAAGTCTTATCCCACTTAGACGCTGGTACGCACACGATCCATCCACACAGTTATTTTCATGGGTAATTGGAGGGATAGATTTGAATAAAGCATTAACCAGAAAACAGAAAGAAAGTTATCAATGTATTTTGAATTATACGAAGGAGCATGGATACCCGCCGACAGTCCGGGAATTTGGAGAGTTGATCGGGGCGAAATCAACATCATCTGCTTTTTCCAGAATCAAGCAGTTGGAGCAAAATGGATAAAAGATGATTGTAGATACCGATAACTTAGCACCGGTTGAACTGCCTGTCTATATTGAATTGTTATACCGCTCAGTAATCGATGACAGTAGGATTATCATTAATCTTGCATCGAAAGAATACTCAAAATGTATAGAAAAGTATCTGACACCACAGGACAGATATATTACGATTGTATTTTGTGAGTTATCCGGAGATAAATTGGTAACAAAAGGTACCTATGCCAAGATGGCTCGTGGTGAAATGGTCAGATTCATATCGGATAATAATATTGAAAATCCGGTGGAGATTCAGAAATTTGACAGACTCGGATATTCGTTTAGGTCTGATTTATCTTCAGGTTCCGAATATGTATTTGAACGCAAAATAAAATAGTTATTCAGGTAAAAGATGCTCAGTTTGACAGTTTCTATAATAATGAGAATTATTACTATTTTTATTGACAACAGGATGATAGTGGTATATAATCCTTATTAAGAACTAGTCCTAATAAGGAGAGCTGATGACAAGTAGAAGAAATACCATTCAAAAAGATCTTGTAAGAAACGCTGTATGTGAAATGAAAAGACATGTTACGGCAAATGAAGTATATGAATTTGTAAAAGAATTCTGTCCTACAATCGGCAAAGGGACTGTATATAGAAATCTCGACATATTGGTAGAAGAAGGTGATTTAAGAAAAGTGGAAGTTCCGGATGGACCTAATCGGTTCGACCTTACATTAAAGAACCATTACCATGTGAGGTGTGTAAACTGCGGTGAGATTTCAGATGTGGATATGGATGAAATATTGGGCTTGCTAGAAAAAATTCATGATACACATGGAACGGACTTTTTAGGATATGACATATTATTTAAAGGTATTTGTCCGAAATGCCAGAAAAAGATAAAGGATGGGCAAATCTATTAAGCATTTATGCAAATGATGGCATGAGATTTTGAAAAAGTGGTAAAGAAAATGGAGGTAAAAGAGATGGCTGCTAACAAGTACACAGGAACACAGACAGAAAAAAATTTACAGGAGGCATTTGCAGGAGAATCACAGGCAAGAAATAAGTATACTTATTTTGCATCCGTAGCGAAAAAGGAAGGCTACGAGCAGATGTCAGCATTGTTTTTAAAGACTGCAGATAATGAGAAAGAACATGCAAAGATGTGGTTCAAGGAATTAGCAGGAATTGGTGATACAAAAGAAAACTTAGCTGCTGCTGCAGAAGGAGAGAACTACGAGTGGACAGATATGTATGATGGCTTTGCTAAAACAGCAGAGGAAGAAGGTTTCCCTGAGCTTGCAGCAAAATTTAGAGCAGTAGGAAAAATTGAAAAGCACCATGAGGAGAGATATCGTGCACTTCTTAAGAACATTGAAACTGCTCAGGTGTTTGAGAAGAGCGAAGTGAAGGTATGGGAATGCCGTAACTGTGGACATATTGTAGTTGGAACGAAAGCCCCGGAAGTCTGTCCGGTATGCGCACATCCACAGAGCTACTTTGAACTTCACGCAGAAAATTACTAGAATAGAATTAAGAAAGGTGTCTGAAAAGAAAAACTTATGAACAATATAAAAGAACGAATCAAGATATTCTCAGGAGCGCAATTGAAATATATCGCTTTTTTATCGATGTTCATTGACCATACGAATAAGGCATTAATCTATCCAAATCTGGATGGAGGAGCATTGAATCGATTGAGTGATTTTTTTGATATTTTAGGAAGAATCGCTTTCCCGATATTTATCTTCCTTCTTGTGGAAGGATATTTCCACACAAGCACTAAATGGAGATATTTAGTTACACTTCTTGTATTTGGAGTGATATCAGAGGTTCCGTTTGATATGTGCACATCGGCTAGATTTGTTGAAATCAACTGGAACAATATTATGTTTACACTGGCACTTGTGCTTGCTATGATCTGGGTGATCGATGTACTGAAAGAAAAGATGGCGGCACTACCGAAGTCTTTGTGGTATTTCGTATCATTTCTCATTGTAGCGGTGTTGTGCATTGTAGCAATGAATGCAAGTCTGGACTACGAACATCATGCGGTACTGATCGGTTATTTCTGTTATATTTTTCATGAGAGATGGGCACTTGGAATTCCGTTTTGTTACATCTCTATGTTTAAAGAGCCGTGGGCTCTGCTTGGATTTGGACTGACACTTACTTACAATGGAGAGCGTGGAAAACAGAATAAGTTAGTAAATTATCTTTTCTATCCGGTGCATTTGCTGATTTTAGGAATCATAAGAATGTATCTTGGAATTTAAAAAGAGGGCGTAAATGTGAATGCATTTACGCCCTTTCGCTTCTATATTTGAGGACCCCTTTAGTAGTATATTTTCATTTCTTCATATAACTGCTTTGCGAGTTTATCTGAGATGCTTTCAGGCTTGCATCGCCAGGTCCAGTTATCATTCAGCGTTGATGGGGTATTGATCCGGGCTTCATGTCCGAGACCAAGAAGATCCTGCATCTGCATGATCGCTGTATCAGATACGCTTGCCCATGCACTGCATCATGCCCCAGTGATATCCTTCCTTTTTTGTCAGACGAAGATATCGGATCGCATTGGATGTGTCTTCTTCCGGAGCGGTTTCAAACCAGCCGTTGATCATCTCATTTGAATGATAAAAATAATATACGCTTTCATCTTGGACTAAACTGTGGAATGTCAGTTTGTCAGTTGGACAGTATGAACATACAGGAGAACGGAAACGATATTCGTATAGACATAGAACAGTTTTGTCTGAGGATGTGCAAGGCAGCAAAGAGTTATAATTCAAATTAAATTTTCTATACATTTCGCGCAATTTATAGTATAATGTCTATATATTTAAAGGAGCGTGATAAATATGACAAATACAATTATTACAATCGGACGTGAATTTGGTAGTGGAGGATGCGAGATAGGTCATAAATTAGCTGAAAAATTAGGTATTAAATGTTACGACAAAGATATGCTGGATCTTGCAGCAAAAGAAAGCGGAATATGCCAGGAGATTTTTGAAAGCCATGATGAAAAACCAACAAACAGCTTTCTGTATTCTCTGGTAATGGATACATATTCCTTTGGTTATTCATCCGGAAGTTATACGGATATGCCATTAAATCATAAGGTTTTTCTTGCACAATTTGATGCGATAAAAAAGATTGCAAAAGCTGGATCTTGTGTTCTTGTCGGAAGATGTGCAGATTATGCATTAGAAGATAATCCTGAGCTTTTAAGCGTATTTATTCATGCAGATATGGATGCCCGTATCCGCCGTATCGCACGTGATTTTGATCTGACAGATGCAAAGGCAAAAGATATGATCCGTAAGACAGATAAACAGCGTAGCAGCTATTATAATTATTATACAAACAAACGCTGGGGAGATGCAAACAGCTATCAGTTCTGTCTGGATAGTTCCAAACTCGGCATTGAAGGTACTGTTGACGCTATTCTTAAACTGATTGAAATCAAAGATGATCAGAAAATTAATAAAAAGATATACTAAATGAAAAAATCCCGGGGATCATAGTTGAGACCTTTTAACTTCAGTCTTATATTACAATAAAAAATAAGAAAGCGGAACATTTTCTCAATCAGAAATAGATTCTGCTTTCTTATTTTTTATTCAACTGTTTTAGTTTTTTGTTTGAATACTATTTTCTTACATCAAAAATCAAAAAAATTTTAATTTTTAAAATTTATTCTCTTAATTTCACTGCCGAAGCCGCCATACGGCGTCTGTCTTCATCAATAGCTGCATAATGTTTTTTGGTCGTATTAACATCTTTATGCCCCAGGACATCTGCCACAAGATAAATATCACCTGTTTCCTTATATAGCGACGTGCCATAGGTACTACGAAGCTTATGAGGTGTGATTTTTTTATTCGGAGTTACCTGACGAGCATATTTCTTCACCATATTCTCAATTGCCTGAACCCCCATACGCTTTCTTTGCGTTGACAAAAATAAGGCTTCTTCATGGCCGGAGAGGGGAGTAATGACTTTCCTGTCAGCTTCAATGTAATTCTCAAGTGCATCCGCAACCTCATCACCAAAATAAACAACCATCTGGCTTCCGCCTTTTCGCGTAACCGTAATTCCATTATTCTTAAAATCTACATCTGTAAGATTTAAACCTACACACTCTGAAACACGGATTCCAGTACCGAGAAGAAGTGTAAGAATCGCCAGATCACGATTCTTTGTTTTCTGATAATATGCAAGTGCCTGTCCAGTCAGATGTTCACCTGCAGATTCCACATAATCCAAAAGCATTGCCACCTCATCAATATCCAAACGTATAATTGCCTTGTCATGAAGCTTTGGCATATCTACTAAAAGCGTCGGATTCGTGGCAATGTACTGATGCTTAAAGTAATACGAATAAAAGCTTCTAAGCGCTGACATTTTACGTTTTAACCCACGTTCACTGTTGGTAATCATTTCGTTGTCCTCACGCTTATAAACCTTCAGATATTCCATATATTCTTCAATATCAACAGGCTCAATACGCTCCAGATCCTGAACCCGGAACTGATCCATCGTATAATTCTTGTAAATCGGATTATTTTCTAATAAAAAATGAAAGAACACCCGGATATCATATGCATAATTGATTCTCGTCTTTGCAGACGATTTGGGCTCCATGGCCCGGAAATAATCCTTCGCGAATGGCGGCAAAGTCTTTAAGACTTCTCTAAGTCTCAGTGTCTGGTCTATCTGTGTCTGCTTGTAATAATCGCTGGTCATAGTTGATGATTTAGTTATTATTTTGTCTGCCATAATATTTTCCCCTCGTAATTACGTTATGTGTCTATATGATCTTTTGAATATTGGAATATCCTTTATTTCATATAAAAATCTACGTAAATTATACCATAACTTCATCTTCATATCTACATCTTTTGGAAAAATCGGTGTTTGTCGTATAGATTGATTTTACTAATGTGAACATATATATAAATAACATTAGAATGAACTTTAGCCTCCTAAATCATAGCTAAATAAATCTGGATAAATCAATTTCCAATTCGCCATCATAAATCAAAACGGGAATTTTCTGTGTAAAATCATATTCAAACATATTGTCATTTTCAAAATCAAAAACTGTTACTTTTTGCAAGGTTTTGTCTATAACCCAATACTCTCGAACTCCAGCAGTCCGATATTTGAATGTTTTTACAACATAATCCATCCGTTCACTACTTGGCGATACAATTTCAATTATCCAATCCGGTGCTCCATGGCAGCCTTTTTCGTCAAGAATTGATGGATTGCATATTACAGACAAATCCGGTTCGACATAATTTTGATTATCGTCATTCAAGAATACTGCAAATGGTGCTAACGCTACCTGACAAGAACCTTTATTGTTTTTAATAAAAGTACCTATCGTTAAAGATAATTCAAATAGTATAAACTGGTGCGTTGCAGTTGGCGGAGCCATATCATAAATTTTCCCATCTAAAAGTTCAGCACGTTCACCCTCTGGTAAAGCCAAAATATCATCAACTGTATATTTATATTGTTCTTTTGGTAATGGCATAACTAAAACCTCCTTTACATTATTTAATCTCTACACCGCTAATATCAACAATTAAAAAGAGCCTTTTCTATCGAGTAATCAACTTTTGTTATCCAAATTTCTCTCGTATATTCAATACAGGTTTCGGTACAAAATCAAATCAATTAGAACAACTTACTTATTCATTACATTGACATTATTTACCTACTACCATTATTTTACTCAGTCTCTGAATTTAAGTCAATTAATTTGATATTGGAATATTTCCAGGCAGATTGCCCACTGAAAGTGTTTCAAAATTACATTTCCATAGGTTTTAATTCTTTCTTCTCGTTATCATAAACAAATATTTGACGGCTCAGAATATCACTCGCTTGATTAAACATTTTATTTACATCTTTTAAAGAACGAAGAATCCGTCTCGGCTGCACTGTTGATACAGGGTGAATTCGTACATCGTGAATACTTGTAAATGATACATAATAACTTCCGCCACAAATTTCTGCCAGTTTCTCTAATACTCCAGGATAAAACATTGCAATTGCTCCATTTTTCTTTTTCACTGTCGTAATTGTCGGTGCAAATAACGGATTTATCTTTTCAAACTTATATCCAAATGCCATAAACGCTCCCTGAGTATATGGTGGATCAATTAAATCTTCTGCACGCATGTACATACGCGGCGGTGCCCAGACATTCGTATTCCGTAATGCATCTTCCCATATCTCCCCATAATCCTTCTCCCACTTATCAATAAATGCTTTTTGGGCTTTCACAGTGCCTAATCCCATTTTCTCATCGTCATAAAGCAATACATATAATACAAGTGCAATATCACCAATCTTCTTGTATACACAATCCTTTAATTCATATTTATTATCGGTAAAATTTATTGGCCGGACAATCAGACGATTACGAATAAACTCATAATCTGTAATATTCTTCATAATCTCATCCGGACTGTAAAATGATGCCAGCTTAATATTTTCACTGATAATAAAATCAACTCTCTCCCAGCCATATTCCTGATATTCATTATATAACTCTTTGACAGAGAATCGGCAATAAGTATCTGTCCTGCCCTCTAATGTTACAGTTAAATTAAGAAAGTCACCGATTAACGTATCCGATTCCACACGATTATATTTTACATTTGTATTTCGTATAAACTCTTTTTCGATATCACTTTCAGCGTTATATCCATCGGGATAAAATTTATAATTTTCTTCGGAAATATTCCATTCCTTATTCTTTAGTATATGTTTTTTTAATTCTTCCACAAATGTTAAATATTCCATTTGATTCCTCCTTTTTTCATATTCATATATGTATGTTATATTTGTCAAAATTCTAAAGTTAAAATTAATTATGACAATCTACTTTTTAACTTTTTTTATTTACGTCTAATATATTTATGATAACTTCTTGTAATTCTATTGTCAATTCTCTTCTTAGTATAAAGACAGGGCATAAAACTATCTCTAATCTTATGCCCTGTCCATGGGTGAGTGTTTATATATAAGAGAATAACATTCTTATATATCTGAGTAATAAAATATATCTTAAACGCTATATTATTTACACAACAGACTAATTATCTTGCCTGTGTGTCATAATAAGCTACTGTAAGGTATTGTCCTGCGTGGATCTGATCTGATGTAAGTCCGTTAATAGACATGACTTCATCAATATAGTCATAAATAGAATCGAAGTCATCACCTCTGTATTCTTTAGCGATTCCCCATAACGTATCACCTTCTTTGATCTCAATGCTCTTGTAAAATTTCTGTTCTGGCTGTTCACTCTTATCGTGGGCGGATACCAGATTGCTTCCAAGTGCAATACTTAATCCAGCAATCATAATAAATGCTGCAATCCAAAGTGTTAATGTGCCTCTGTATGTCTTATGCGTTTTCGATTGACACTTTCCTGATTCTGTTCTTCCCATTGTTCTTTCTACCGCATATTCGTTACCCATTCTCATAACTTTTACACTCCTCTTTTTTGATTCCCCAACATGAAATTCTAAATTGTAACTATATCTTTTTCCAGCATCGAATGAATGTTCCCGAACTTCTGTTCGTGGCTATATTATATCGAACAGTTGTTTGGATGTCAATATCTTTTTATAAAAATCCGAACATATTTTCTAAACATTTGTTTGCTTTTTAATATACCCTGTGATAAAATATAACCATCAAATCAGAGGCTCTATATCAAGCCAACGAACGTTAATGAAACAATTTTGTACAGTTCTTATATAGTTTTACAAAAGGGCTTGTTGCTCTGTCATATACTGCTAAACTATAACTATCTAAAAGAGCTGGTGTGAATATACGGGAGGTTATTATAATTATGGCACAGGGTAAGATTACTCCAAAACAACAAGAGATTTTAGATTATATCAAATCACAGATACTGGAACGTGGATTTCCACCTGCAGTACGTGACATATGTGAAGCTGTTCATCTAAAATCTACTTCTTCTGTCCATTCTCATCTTGAGACATTGGAGAAGAATGGATATATTAAGCGTGACCCGACAAAACCGAGGGCAATTGAGATTTTAGATGAGTCTTTTAATTTTAACAGACGTGAGATGGTCAATGTTCCGCTAATCGGTCGTGTAGCAGCCGGAGAACCTCTTCTGGCACAGCAGAATATCGAGAACTACTTTCCTATTCCGATGGAATTCATGCCGAATAATCAGACCTTCATGCTGACTGTTTGCGGTGAGAGTATGATCAATGCAGGTATTCTTAACGGGGATATGGTACTGGTAGAGCAACAGCAGACAGCAGATAACGGAGATATGGTTGTTGCATTGATCGATGATGGTGCAACTGTAAAGACTTTTTATAAAGAAGAAGGATTTATCAGACTTCAACCGGAGAATGACTTTATGGATCCGATCATCGTAAGAGACTGTCAGATTCTAGGCAAAGTGATTGGTGTATTTAGATTTTTTAAATAATTTTCACATGCAATTTCCTATTATATTATATAAAAACGGTATGACCTGCGCCATACCGTTTTTTATATTCCACTCTTCTGTTGTATCTAAATTCATTTATATCCTTTCGCAAACATGATTTTTCTGTTTTTCGTAAAAATCGTTATCCTCTGTTTTAAGCAATATTTGCTTGTTTCAGACGATTAGTAGTCTAAATAAAATCCAAATTTTATTTAGATTTTGTTGCTATGAAGTGTGAAAGCACTATTATTGTTGTCTTATTCTCATTCAGCCCCTATACTATATATACAGCCTACCGCCATAGGTGAGTATTTAGAAAGGAGCTTTGAGAATATGGATAACAAAGATTTTCACTCTATCATACGTAATGCTTTGACAAATTATCTTTTTGAGCTAAATCAAAGCTGTTACGAACAACCAGAATGCAAAAAAGCCACATCAAAATGTGTTGACTATTTAGACTCAAATTTAATAGATGAACAATGGCTATTAAATAATCACCTGGTTGTATATTCTGCTTGTTGTTGTTATCATAAATCGTTGGATTCCTCGATTAAAGAGGCTCATGTTTCATCTGATGAAGAATCTCTTGCTAAACTTCGTAAAGAACGAGAAGTCATAATTCGCCTAAAGATGTTTTATAAGAACCATCATTTAGATTTTAATAACCCATTGCTTTAACAATATCATCGTCTTTCAGCTCAACACCGACTCTTATTTTTTCAATAAGATCTCGCTGCCAATCTTCTAGTTCGTCCACTCTCCATTCACTGATCTCTTGTGCAACGAAGCAGCGTTCCCTATCCCATATACTTTCTTGCTTATCCTTGTCTGTATATGGGATAGATCTGTAATATGTTTTCTCACTAAATTCATACTTTACATTGAAATATAGATATCGGAAATATTCTGTGTAATGTATTTCTTTTGGGATTTCTGCACCATAATATTTGCCGTTTACTTCTTTGTAATGATATAGCTTCTGTTCAGAAAGCCGTATGTCAAATAACTCTTCGATTGTTTTATCTTTGTCTTCCGGGTGTTCTTTAAAGTGCTTTTCCTGCCACTCATTAAATAGATCAAAAGTATATGGTTGTTCGAATAGTCTTGATGTTTCTTTGCCACATATTTTTTCGCCAAAGAAATCTGCGCCACTTCTAAAACGCTCTATAATCCTTTTGTCCCTATTTGTTAAGGGCTTATTCTCCTGTATTTGTTGCTTGAATCTATGTGCCATAGACAGTTTAAGACTCCATTTTGTATATTCTGTATGTTCTTCTTCTGTCCATTCCGATTCAGGCTTTTTGAATTTTATGACATCCGGTTTAAAATTTTTCATAATATATCCGGCATAGTCTGCGACCGGAATTGTTTTAGGTATTTCGTTATTTATAATTATATTTCCTCCACATCTTCTTTTTCCCTGATATTTCCAAATGGTAGTTATTGGTCACAAGGGATTGTTCCCCACTTGAATGAAAATTTCACATCTTCTAAAGTAGGGTTTTTCTTTATTTTTACGAGATTTTTTAGGTATTCATTTAATTCTTTTTTGTTTTTTAGGTAGATTTTAGCTTTAAATTTTTTCATTTTGCCTCCATTAAAAAAGCGTATCACCGGTTTTGCCAGTAATACGCTTCGTTTTGTTGGTTGGTTTGCTACAGAATAATTGTTTTTACAAATTATAGAAAAATGCTAGTTACTTCTGTACAATTTATTAAGATAATTCGTTCATCTCAACGTCTTTTCCATCACTCCAGATTCTCTCTAGATTATAGAATGGACGGTTTTCTCTGTCAAAAATATGAATGATGATATCACCGTAATCCAAAAGTACCCATGTACCGCTGTTATTACCTTCCTGCTCTTTCAACTCATATCCGACTTTATGCATCTTCTCTTCTACATTGTCAACAAGTGCACGTACCTGACTGTCACTGGTTCCATTTGTTATAACAAAATAATCTCCAATGACAGATATCCCAGATATATCGATCACACGAATATCTTCACCCTTTTTCTCATCCAGTGCCTGATATGCTACGCGTGCCATTTCCAGTGCCTGATTCATTCTGTCTCCTCCTGTTATTTTGAATTCGCAGGAATGCGAGTGATTTTGTTGCCCGTCACCTATCGTGGACGCCATCGCCCATCGCATATCTGCTATTAATTATTAATGTTTGGAATAAAGTTCATTGTAATATTGATAAGTCTCTTCGGTTGTCTGATCAATTGGCATGTCCTGCGCTTTCAGATACACCAGGGAATCTCGCAAAATACGATACAGACACTTATCAATATCTTCAAATGCCAAATGTCTCACATCCATCATATTTGGCAGCTCTTTGCGCCCCGGCTCCATATAATCTGCAATATATACAATCTTTTCTAAAAGACTCATTCCCGGACGTCCTGTCGTATGAGAGCGAATTGCCATAAGAATCTCTTCATCTTCTATATCATACTTATCTTTCGCCAGATAAGCACCTAATTTTGCATGCAAGAGACTTGGATTCTTTCGTTCGATTTCTGAAATCTCCAGATTGTATTTTTCGCACATTTTTATCTTTGTATGTCCTGGAATGCATTTTGCGCAATCATGTAAAAGTCCGGCAAGTAAGGCCTTTTTCAAATCTGCGCCATAACGCATTGCCAGTGCTGCTGAAGTATACATTACCCCCTGTGTATGGCGATAGCGGTCTTCATCCAGTTCTTTCATTAATTTTTTACTGATTTTTTCGATTTCCTGATCCATACAGTCCTTCCTTTCTGATGTAAGCTTCAACTTCTGCCGGAATGTATTCTGACACAGGTTCTCCTGATTCTATAAGTTTTCTGATTTCATGAGACGATACGTGTTCTAAAGGCATTGCAAGGAACTTTATATGTGCTCCATATTTTCCTTTAAGCATCTGTATCTGTCCATTTAAGGACTCTTTGGTCGCCGCCTCATCTCTGCATGCTGCAAGAATAATACATGCCTTAAAAAGCCTTTCCGGGTGTTTCCATGTTTCGATTGAAAAAAGGGAATCTGCTCCTATGATAAAATAAAATTCATCGTCCGGATACATTTTCCGAAAATGTTCCATCGTTTTATAAGAGTAAGATACTTTTTCCCGCTTCGCTTCATATTCCTGCAGATAAAACTGCTTATTAGCTTTTATTGCAATCTGGGTCATGGCAATTCTTTCATGAATATCTGACTCAATAGAAGACTGTTTTTTATGCGGAGGCATTCCATTTGGCATAAACCAGATCTGATCCAGATCGAACTGCGTAAGTGCAGTCTGGGCAAGATGTAAATGTCCATTGTGGATCGGATCAAATGTACCTCCCATCATTCCTATCTTCATAGATACCACCTCACTGATACCATACATTTTTTTGTTACTGCTTCTTCTGATATCATTTACGGAAGGACAATCTTCTTATTCTTATCTTTTCCTTCTTTATAAAGAACAATTTTTTTGCCGATCACCTGAACAACCTGAGAATGTGTACGCTCTGCCAGCATACTTGCCAATTCTTTTGGATCGTCTGCACAGTTCTTCAGAACACTAATCTTAATCAGTTCTCTTGCTTCCAGTGCCTCAGCGATTGCTTTTGTAAATTCTGGTGTCATACTGCTTTTTCCAATCTGAAAGATTGGATCCATAGTCATAGCCAGACCCTTTAAATATGCTCTCTGCTTCGTTGTCATAACGTGATTTTAATTTCCTTTCTACTACAATATATTTATGGTTAATATCCCTTACAGCCAGTAAGGAATTATCCATCTTGTTGCTTAAGCTGTATAATGGTGGAGCAATTGGTATATCGGCTTCCTTTCTTGGACTTCGCGTCCGTAAAATAGACTGATAACCAGCTCCTCATTCGCAGCGTTCGTTTTATGCAGGTTGAATCGTCGTAGGCGCATTCGTGTCACACCACAGTAGATTGAATAGGCAATGAGTAAAACTGGCACTTATCCATTGCAATAATCTTAAGGAGTGACAAATTTATGAACGCAGTAGGTATCGATGTTTCTAAGGGTAAAAGTATGGTTGCTATCATGCGGCCTT
>NZ_ATVU01000040.1:0-20948 GCF_000420885.1 Dorea sp. AGR2135
ATAGACTTGCTTGTAGTTCAGTTCCTTGTGAGCTTCGCCATACTGTTTGACATACTCTAAGGATAACGCCACATCTGAAATCTGGTCGGCACTCATGCGTGAGCTTGCGTCAGCTCTGGTCTTGTAGCCGTTCTTAAAATCTGTATTGATGTCAATACAATAGGCAGTTTCGCCCTCGACTTTCATATAGCCCTCATTGAATGTCGAACCAATAGAACCGTCATTCATTACTTTTTCAATGATACCGACACGCTCCGCACTTTCCATCCAGTATTGCTTACTTTCTGCATGGACGGGTATAGTCGGTAAAGCAGTAACGACAGTTGCAAGAGCTAAGAAGCCCGTACACAATCGTTTTAACATCTTTTTCATAAATCTAATGCTCCTTTCATTTTTGGTAAAAAAATAGACGCTCATTTCTGAACGCCTTACATTGAAAAGGGATACTTTTTTACAAGTACCCCTAAAGTTTAGTATTTAATTGTTTGTGTTCCCACACTCTATATCAACTACTACCGAAACATTGATATAGTTTTTTATCTCTTTATTTCTGATTTTATCGCCCTCGCTCGTAAAGACGATATGCTTGAAAAAGTGCCTAAAATTAAGGATTTCTACATAGTTCGTCTTTGTAGCAACACACAAGTCTCGACATGAACCGTGTTCGGGAATTGATCAACTGGCGTGATTTTTTTAAGTTCATATCCGCTTTCTCTTAGGAACTTAACATCTCTTGCCAGTGTGGCGCTGTCGCAGCTAACATATACAACTTTTTCTGGCTGCATGTCTACAATGGTCTGTAGCAATGATTCCTCGCAGCCTTTGCGTGGCGGATCCACAACGATCACATCTGCATGGGCAGTCTCTCCTCCATGACTTTCCTGATATTCACGGTAATATTCCGGCAGAACTTCCTCTGCCTTGCCTACATAGAATTCCGCATTCGTAATATCATTGATCTTCGCATTATTCCTTGCATCGTCAATGGCCTGCGGTACGATTTCCACTCCATATACCTGCTTTGCATTCTGAGCAAGGAACAGGGAAATGGTTCCGATTCCGCAGTACAGATCCCACACTGTCTCATTGCCTGTAAGACTTGCATAGTCCAGTGCCAGTCCGTATAACTTCTCTGTCTGGACCGGATTCACCTGGTAAAATGACAGAGGGGAAATCTGATACTTTACATTTCCAATATAATCCGTGATGTACGTCTGCCCCCAGAGCAGTTTTATTTCATTTCCCATGATGACATTAGTTTTTGCCTTGTTCACGCTGATTGTGATGCTTGTCATTCCTGAGATTTCACATAATTTATCCACAAGTTTTTCTGGGTGTGGCAGTTTTTCCCCATTCATCACAAGACAAACCATGATTTCATCAGTTTTGAATCCATAACGGATCAACACATGACGCACCAGCCCCTTATGCTTCTCCTCGTCGTATGCAGAAATGTGATTATTCTCCATAAAATGCAGAATAATCTCGAGAATTTTCTGATTGACCGCTACACCCAGTGTACAGTCTGTATTCGGAATGATGCTGTGTGTTCTTCCTGCGTAAAATCCAGTGATAATGTGTCCTTCTTTGTCTGTTCCAATTGGGAACTGCGCTTTATTTCGATAATGAAATGGCTCTTCCATGCCAACAATAGGCTGCATAACTTTGTCAAGAAGTTCTGCCGGGACTTCTCCGATTCGTTCCAGATTACCACGGACTTTTCCTTCTTTAAATGAAAGCTGGGCTCCATACTTCATCTCCTGAATCTGGCAGCCACCACATCTTCTCGCCATCGGACACGCTGGCTTTTCTATACGATTTTCAGACGGCGTAACAATATTCATAAGTCTTGCATAACCGTAGTTCTTCTTTGCCTTCACAATCTTGGCTTCAACCACATCACCGATAATCGCATCTTTTATAAATAAAGTATACCCATCTACTTTACCAATGCCTTCTCCCCCGACACCAATATCTTCAATTGCCACTGTAACCAAATCATTTTTCTGCATATTCATACCTCATAATAAGAATTGGGGCACCCCTTTTTACAAAAAGGGACACCCTTAATCACTGGTGGGGACGTAGTATTTTTACGTTTTGCTACGTCCCCATTACATTACTATATTGTTGTTTTTCTTAAGTTTGACTCGAACAATCTGTTATATCCAAGCCACTCTCCGGCTTTTTTGTCTTTGAATATTTCTTTTAATGTCTGCATCTTGGCGTCTGCGTTGTCGGCAAGATTTAGTGCCATGGCTTCTGCCAGTGCCGGTTTTTTCGGGGAACCGTATTCTAACTCTCCGTGGTGTGCCACGATGCAGTGTTTCAGCTCACTTGCAAGCTGTTTTGGGAATTCTGGAATCTCGCGGATTGCATCATCGATCATCTCGATTCCGATAATGATATGACCAAGAAGCTGTCCATCGTCTGTGTAATCATTTTCCGGGAATGGTGACAACTCAATTGTCTTTCCGATATCGTGGCACATAGCTGCTGTGTAAAGCAGGTCTTTGTTGAGAATATCATACTGTCCAACCATATACTCGCAGAATTTCACAACACTCAATGTGTGCTCCAAGAGTCCTCCGGCAAATCCGTGGTGTACACTCTTTGCTGCGGAATGTCCTTTGAATGTGCGAATGAATTTCTCGTCTTTTTCAAAATAATACTCGATCACTCCACGCAGATACGGATTGCTGATCTGTCTTCCGTAGGAAAGCAGTTCTTCATACATCCCATCTACGCTTTTTTCTGTCGAAGGCATATAATCTGCAGGTATGTATTCGCCTTCCTGTGCTTTTCTGATCTGGCGGATGTTCAATTGAAGATTGTTATTATAACTGATGACATCTCCGAATACTTCAATGAAATCTTTCTCATCATAATCAGCAATTCCATTGGAATTCGGATCCCAGACTTTTCCGTCCAGAGTTCCTGTCTTATCCTGAAGTATCAGATTGTCATACGGCTTTCCATTCCGAGTCTCTGCGGATCTCTTTCCTTTACATAAATATATATTTCGAATTGTTTCTCCTTCTACAAGAGTATCAATATATCTCATAATTCGTGCCTTTCTTTTCTTAATTTTATATCAGTCAGCTTCCGCTGACATTTGTTCACTATTTTCTGTTATTGTTGCAACACACCATCATAGTTTCTCATAGTATTCCTTACTGTTTATACCCAACTGTGACTCCAAAGTCAATATCCACATATTCTCCTCCGGTTCCCTGACGTTTTCCACGAACAAGAATTTTATCTCCCACATTTTGCTTCATAAGCGTATTATGATAACCAAGAAGATTGATGATATCTGTATCTGCAATATTGGTAATGATATCACCACTCTGAATTCCTGCCGCCATAGCCGGAGATTCTGCATCGACTTCTTTCACATAAACACCTTGTGGAATTCCCTGTCCCTGCATCTCGCTGCTTACCTCTACACCGGACACTCCAAGATATGGTACATTTTTCCCATTAGAAAGTAACTCTATCACACCTTTGATATCAGAAATTCCATATCCGGAAATCTTATTTGTCTGATCATCTGACCTGACAGAAGTGTTGATAATTCCAATCACCTCTCCACGGATATTCACAAGAACTCCGCTTCCGGAAATATCTCCTGCCACATCCGTATAAATGGTCTGATACTGTCCATCTGCCTTATCCAGATAATTTTCGCCAGACTCGATCACACCATATCCGGCAATCGTATCACAGCCATACAATTTCCCGACAGCAATAACTGTATCGCCTTCGGACACAACTTTTGAGCCGCCAAGTGTCGCTGTCTCAATCTGTGCCCATACATCATCCGCAATATTCTTTCTCTGAACTGCATAAACACACAGTCCCAGCCCTGCATCCCGGCTCTTCAAGATGGCATCGCACTGACTGTCTCCGGAAAATGTAACACGGATGATCTTCGCGTCTTTTACCGGAAGCTCTCCTGCGAGAATCAGAAGTTCCTGACCATTATCTGCCACGATCATTCCGGAAATACTCTTTTCCTTATCTTCCTGATCTTTCGAAAATTCCTCTTCTGTAACAGCGCCCTGAATCTCTACAACACTTTTTCTCACTTCTCCTGACACCTGCTTCAGATTATTCAGCATTTCCTGATAGGTTTCTGTTGTCAGAACGGTTTTTTGTTCCTGGCCTTGTTCCTCTTCCTGCTGTGTCTGATTTTCTTCCTGCTGTTCGTCCTGTGGAATTGTTACTTCCGTCGGATCTTCTTCAAATCTCTTCTCCACCCACGGTTTGCACGCAAAAAAAGTAAAGCAGGCCACCAGTCCGAATATTAATCCTAACTGAATCCTTCTAAGGACGTCGTGTTTCCACTTCGCCTGATCTCCTGCCTCATCTTTAATGATTTCCTGTAAAAAAGAATACTCCTCTTCTTCCGAGTTCTGCTTTTGCTCTAATGGTTCTTTCTCATCTTTCATGCGTACACGCAGGCTCCTTTACAAACCTTATATTCAACAAAGAAGATATTTACAGTATACCTTATCCCTCTGCCTTCGGCAACGAGAAAATGAACTCGGTACCGACACCTTCTGTACTGACTACATTAATATTTTCACCGTGAGCCTGTATCGCCTCTTTGACAATTGCAAGCCCAAGGCCAGTTCCTTTTTTATCTTTTCCACGGGACAGATCGGATTTATAAAATCTCTCCCAGATCTTATTCAGTGCATTTCTCGGAATTCCAATTCCATAATCTTTGACCGACGTGTAGATCTTATCCCCACGTTCGGTCGTTTCAATCGTAATGATTGAATCCTGGTCACTGAATTTGATCGCATTATCAAGCAAATTGTAGAGCACTTGCTGAATCTTTCGCTTATCTGCTACTACTTTCAAATGCTTTCTGGCAAAGACCAGCTCAATAGAAATCTTTTTCTGCGTGCAACGTCCCTCAAAGGAGGCTGCCACATTTTTAATCATTTCATGAATGTCAAATGGAACTTTATCCAGTAATAAATTCTTCGTATCGAATTCATTCAACGTAAGGAGATCCTTGGTCAGATCGGTCAGTCTCTCTGTCTCAAATAAAATGATATTCAGATATTTCCCCTGCATTTCCGGCGGGATTGTCCCATCTGCAATTGCCTCTACATACCCTTTGATCGATGTTAAAGGAGAGCGGAAATCATGTGACACATTTGCCACAAATTTCTTCTGATAATCCTCCATATCCCGAAGCTGGGAAGACATAAAGTTCAGCGATGCTGACAGATAACCAATCTCATCTTCTGTGTTCACAGGAATCTCATAGTCCAGATTACCGGACGCATATTGTTTCGCTGCCTCGGTTATCTTGCAGAGCGGTCTGTACACGATAAACTGAATTCCAAGCAAAATGGAAAATGACAACAGATAGATGACTGCAAGTGTGATATACGCTGCATTCATTAATGTAATCTGTAATTGTCCAATCTGAGTCATGCTTTTGTGTATCAGCAGATACCCTTGTGTGGAATATCCATGTACAACCGGTGCAATGACTGTGATCATATCTTCTTTAAAATAATCGTGATATGTTCCGACTTCATACTTTGCGCTGCCAATTTCTGCCGGGTTAAAATCTTCAATCGCAGTCGGTGCTGTCGGATATCCGTCGGAATGAGCGGAAGTGATCATATTACCTTCCCGGTCTACGAACCAGACTGCCCCGTCCAGATGCGCTTCCATTCCAACAAGTTGTGTATGGACAGCACTTTCATCAATCTGTTCAAGGAAATAATGTGGCAGATACTCATTTGCCACCAGGTTCGCTTCCTGATAAACACCCGCAGCCAGATCCCGTTCAAGAGGTTCTTCTGTCAATGTTCTTGTAAGCGTTGCTACTGTGAACAAACTCATGAACCCGAAAATCATATATATGATGATAAATTTTAAATACAATGTACTTTTCATACAATGCCTCTTCTATGTGGTTTCCTAATCTGTTACTTTACTTCAAACTTGTATCCAATGCCCCATACGGTGGCAAGTTTCCAGCCATTATGATCTTTGATCTTCTCGCGCAAACGCTTAATATGCACATCAACCGTACGGGTATCTCCAATATACTCATATCCCCAGATTTGATCCAAAAGCTGCTCTCTTGTAAACACCTGATTTGGCGAAGATGCCAGGAAGTAAAGAAGCTCCAGCTCTTTCGGCGGCATCTCCACATTCTGCCCATCGACCAGAACAGAATAATTCGTCAGATTGATCTCGATTCCCGGGTATTCCACACATTTTCCCTTATCTACTGCAGGAACCTCTGGTTTCGGCACTGCCTGATAACGGCGGAGTACTGCTTTTACGCGCGCCACAAGCTCTTTTGAATCAAATGGCTTCATAATATAGTCATCGGCTCCAAGCTCCAGACCAAGCACTTTATCAAAAACCTCCCCTTTTGCGGAAAGCATGATAATCGGTGTATTTGCCCGCGCACGGATCTCGCGGCAGACCTGATACCCGTCAATACCCGGAAGCATCAAATCTAAAAGTACCAGATTCGGGTGATAGGTGTCGAATGCTACAAGCGCCTTCTCCCCGTCATGAACCATCATCGTGTCAAAACATTCTTTTGCAAGATACAAAGATACAAGCTCTGCAATTGCCTCATCGTCATCCACGATCAAAATTTTCTGTTTATTAACCATTATTTATTCTCCCTGATTTTTGCATTATTTCAGTTCTACAATCGTCACTCCGGCATCTCCTTCGCCAAATGCTCCTAATCTGTAAGATTTCACATGCTTCTGACGTTTCAGATATTGGTGGATGCCCGCTCTTAAAGCTCCGGTTCCTTTTCCGTGTACCACGCGCACACTTATCAAATGTGCCAGAGACGCATCGTCCAAATATTTATCCAGCTCTGCGACCGCCTCGTCAACGGTCTTTCCAAGCAGATTGATTTCCGGGCTTACGGACAAAGATTTGCCCATCTTCACCTTACCTTTACTTGTTCTTGCAGCAGTCTTTTTCAGATATGCCGGCTTCTCATCAACAATCTCCAGATCAGAAATGTGTACTTTTGAGCTAAGGATTCCCATCTGAACCATAAGGTTGCCTTTTGTATCTGGCAGTGAATGCACTGTTCCGGTCAGATTCATGCTCAGAACTTTAACCGTCTCGCCTAATTTAAAATCAGATGGCTTATACTGCTTCTTCGGCTTCTTCACTTCCTCTGTCATGCCCTCGCGTGTCTTCTCCATCTTCTTTCTCAGGCGCTCACGCTCTTTTTCCATCTCCGTTGCCGAAACATTGGCCTTTCCAAACTTATGAAAGTTACGCATTGTCTCATCTGCTGTCTCTTTGGCATCTGCCAGAATCGCATGTGCTTTTTCATTTGCTTCTCGTAAAATGCGGTCACGCTGTTCTTCCAGCTTTTCTTTCTTCTGCGCCGTCTCCTGCTTCAGAGCCTCCAGCTCACGGCGGTAAGCCGCAATCTCTTCCTGTTCTTTCGCGATGGTTCGTCTGCTGCTCTCCAAATCTGTCAGCAAGTCCTCAAAAGATTCGTCCTGCTCTGTCAAATGTGTCTTTGCTTCCTCGATAATATAGTCCGGAAGTCCCAGTTTTCCTGCAATTGCAAATGCATTACTCTTTCCTGGGATTCCAAGAAGCAGTCGATACGTCGGGCGAAGTGTCTCCACGTCGAACTCACAGCTCGCATTTTCTACCCCTGGTGTGGACAAGGCATAAACCTTTAATTCACTGTAATGCGTAGTCGCCATAGTACGGATTCCCTGACAATGCAAATGATTCAATATTGCTGTTGCCAGTGCCGCACCCTCAGTCGGGTCAGTTCCAGCTCCAAGCTCGTCAAAAAGTACAAGTGAATCTTCATCCACCTGCTTGATAAATGACACTACATTTGTCATATGTGATGAGAATGTACTTAAGTTCTGTTCAATACTCTGCTCATCACCGATATCTGCATAAACTTCACGGAATACACCCAGTTCAGAACGATCCAGTGCCGGAATGTGAAGACCTGCCTGTCCCATGAGCTGGAATAATCCAACTGTCTTAAGTGACACAGTCTTACCACCGGTGTTCGGTCCTGTCACAATCAGAAGATCAAAATCCCCGCCCAGTGTCAGACTGATCGGAACGACTTTCTTCTTATCTAATAACGGATGTCTTCCCTCCCGGATACGGATCCTTCTCTCCTGGTTGAACATCGGTTTGCTGGCATTCATATCCAATGCAAGAGCTCCTCTTGCAAATATAAAATCAAGCTCTGTCAATGTTGCATAGTCCGTACGGATTTCAGAAACATATTCTGCTGCGTCTGCACTCAACCTGGCAAGAATGACCTGAATTTCTTCCTGTTCCTTTCCATATAATTCTTTCAGATCATTATTCAGCTTTACAACTGCCATCGGCTCGATAAATAAAGTAGAACCTGTTGATGACTGGTCATGGATCATTCCCGGGACCTGACCACGGTATTCGGCCTTGACCGGGATACAGTAACGATCCCCACGCATCGTAATAATCGGATCCTGCAAATATGTGCGGAGTGAACCATTCACCATGGAAGACAATGTTGCATGAACCTTATCATTAATCTGCCCCATAGCACGACGGATTCTCTTAAGCTCCGGACTTGCATCATCACTAATCTCATCTTCTGCCGGAATACATCTGCGGATTTCCGTGGACAAAATAGATACAGGAACAAGCTGTTCAAAGTATCCGTCCAATATATCCTGCATATCATCTGCATTGTCATGGCGCCCGTAATTCTTCACATGTCCTGCTGTCTCCAGAACCTTACATATGCGAAGCAACTCCCCACTTCCAAGTGTTCCTCCGATTTCCAGACGCATCATAGATTCACTTACCGGGCTACAGCCTCCAAAAGATGGACGTCCTTTCTTTACGATCCGTGTAAATGCTGCGGCCGTTTCTTCCTGCATTCTCTCAATTTCAGAGATTTCCGTCTTTGGTTTTAATTTTCTGCAACGCTCCTGGCCTCCAAAAGAACCTGCGTGCTCTGTCAGTTTTTCAATTATTTTATTGTATTCTAATTTGTATAAAGATTTCTTATTCATCATATTCACCTAGCATTTATTTTACCCTATTTGTGTCCCATTGAAAAGAGCAAAGCGCAAAAGAAAATCCCTGCAAATGAAACTCATCTGCAAGGATTTCCCTGTCTATTCACACATTTATTCACACATAAGATTATTTTACATCATATGACTTAAATCTAAGTCATACATTTTCCAGACTAGCACCCGCCACAGCCGCCGCAGCCACTCTGACTATTACTATTCTTTGGATTATGACAGGAGTGTGGACAATTGGCACACCCACAATCACATCCGATAAATGTACCACTTCTCTTCTTCTTTTGTATCATGCCTCTTATAATCCATGCTACAATCGCAATTATTACAAGCGCTACAATCATTGTAGATAAAATACTTGTCTGTGCTGCCAATGCCATCATAAAATCCCCTTCTTTCTGCTTATTTATGTTATGTCTCAAGGTCATTTCTTCACCTTTGTGCAAGCACAGGTGAAGAAAGACTTTTCGACATTATAATCATTATTTCGATGCTGCTTTTACACTTGAAACGGTTTTAGTGTTAAGTGATGTACTCTCTTTGTAAGGACGGAACAGCATGTAAAGGAAACCGATCAGAATTACGATTGCAGCTACTGTTCCGATACCGAATCCGCCACCTGTGAAGAGTGTACCAAACTGGAAGATGCAAAGAGATACGAGGTAAGCAAGTAAGCATTGATATCCGATTGCGAACCAGAACCATTTTGTGTTGTTCATCTCTCTCTTAATAGCTCCCATTGCTGCGAAGCAAGGTGCACACAGAAGATTGAATACGAGGAATGAGTAAGCTGCGATCTGTGACATGCTGTTTGCAAGTGTTCCCCAGATTTCCTGTCCGTCTTCTGCAACTTCTGCAAATCCGAAGAGCTGTCCGAATGTACCTACAACATTTTCTTTTGCTACCAGTCCTGTGATTGCAGCAACTGCCATCTTCCAGTTTCCCCATCCAAGAGGTGCGAAGATCCATGCAATCAAGTTACCGATCTTAGCAAGGACACACTCTGCCTGAGCTGCCTCCATGGCTGCTCCCTCAAGTCCATCGAAGTTCAGCATTCCGAATCCAGCATCTGTCCAGCCGAAGTTCAATAAGAACCAAACAACGATTGTTGATAATGTAATAATTGTACCAGCTTTTTTGATAAATGACCAGCCGCGTTCCCACATACTTCTAAGAACGTTGCCAACTGTCGGCATATGGTATGCAGGAAGCTCCATTACAAATGGCGCCGGATCTCCTGCGAACATCTTTGTTTTTTTCAGGATGATACCAGAGCAGATGATTGCTGCGATACCAACAAAGTAAGCACTTGGTGCTACCCATGAAGCGCCATCGAAAAGTGCTCCGGCGATCAGGGCGATAACTGGAAGTTTCGCTCCGCAAGGGATAAATGTTGTTGTCATAACAGTCATCTTACGGTCACGGTCATTCTCGATCGTACGGGAAGCCATAACTCCAGGAACTCCACAACCTGTTCCGATCAGCATCGGGATAAATGATTTTCCGGAAAGTCCGAACTTACGGAAAATACGGTCCATGATGAATGCGATACGTGCCATGTATCCGCAAGACTCAAGGAATGCAAGGAAAAGAAATAATACAAGCATCTGAGGTACGAATCCAAGTACAGCACCAACTCCGGAGATAACTCCGTCTACGATCAGACCTGTTAACCAGTCCGCACATCCGATTCCTTCAAAGAAGCTCTGAGCTGCCGGAATAATCCACTCACCAAACAATGTATCATTTGTCCAGTCTGTCAATATGGAACCTACTGTTGTTACAGACACATAATATACAAGCCACATAACTGCTGCAAAGATTGGAAGTGCAAGCCATCTGTTTGTTACGATACGGTCAATCTTATCAGATGTTGTCAGTTCCTGTGTTTTATTCTTCTTTAAGCAGTCTCCGATAATAGAACCAATGAAACTGTATCTCTCATTTGTGATGATACTCTCTGCATCGTCGTCCATCTCTTTCTCTGCACGAGCAATGATATCTTCAACGTCCGGTGCATTTTTCATAGCGTCTTTGATCTTATCGTCACGCTCAAATAATTTGATCGCGTAAAATCTTTTCTGCTCTTCCGGAATTTCATATCCAAGTCTGCCTTCAATCTCATTCAGGTAGTTCTCAACTTCCGGTGCGAACTCATGCACAGATTCCTGTCCGGCTTTCTGTCCGGCGTGCTTTACTGCTCTTGAAGCTGCATCTTTGATTCCATCACCTTTCAGAGCAGAAATTGTTACAACTTCACAGCCAAGCTTCTCAGCAAGTTTCTTTGTGTTGATCTCATCACCATTCTTGCGTACAATATCCATCATGTTAATTGCCATAACAACCGGGATACCAAGCTCAAGTAACTGAGTTGTAAGGTATAAGTTACGCTCCAGGTTTGTTCCGTCTACGATATTCAGGATTGCATCCGGACGCTCTGTGATCAGATAATTTCTGGCTACAACTTCCTCCAATGTATATGGTGATAAAGAATAGATACCTGGAAGGTCCATAATTACAACTTCTTTGTCTTCCTTCCATTTTCCTTCTTTTTTCTCAACAGTAACTCCAGGCCAGTTACCAACGAACTGATTGGAACCTGTCAAAGCATTGAAAAGTGTTGTCTTACCACTATTCGGGTTTCCGGCAAGTGCTATCTTCACTCCCATTTTTTTACATCCTCCTGTTTTACTCTCTAATTGATTATTTAACTTCGATCATCTCTGCGTCTGCTTTTCTCAGAGACAATTCATATCCACGTACAGTAACTTCCACCGGATCACCAAGTGGCGCTACTTTACGGACATAAATGCTGGTTCCTTTTGTGATTCCCATATCCATAATTCTTCTTTTTGTAGCTCCCTCTCCATGAAGCTTTACTACGGATACTGTCTGATCAACTTTCACATCTCTTAAAGTCATTCTCCCGTTCCTCCTAGACCATGATTTTATTAGCAATTCCTTTGCTGACTGCAACTCGTGATTCTTTGATCTGGGCAATTATGTTACCCTCGTTACTGGAAATAACTTTCACCTCACTTCCAGCTACGAATCCGAGATTCTCCAGGAATCTTTTTGTTTCTTCATTTCCGCCTACCCGGACGATAGATGCACTTTCGCCTGGATTTAACATCGTTAATGGCATCATAATCCACTCCTTCTTCTCGCTAAATTCTCACAACCATCTCTTTATGGATCAGTTCCATATCTTCCAACAGTTGCACAGTACGATACACAGTTGCAATTCCGACTTTGTCGTCCTGCTTCTTTGCTGCATAATAAATCTCCTTACAAGAGGAGTATTCATTATTCAATATAATGTGTAAAAGAAGCTTTCTCTGTTCGGTAATCCGATAGCCAGCTTTCTTTAATTGATTTAATACTTCTTGAAATCTCTCTTCTTGGCTCATATATATTACCTCGCACGATTTGAAACTGATTATCATTTCCATCATTTATTATATTGTTAGTGATAATCATTGTCAATAATGTTTTATCAAAAAAGTTTGTCTTGACTATCTTTTTATGTTTTTCATTAATCTTTCACACTTCATTCCTATTTTTTTGTGCATAATTGCACTTCAGGCTGCTCCAGCAAGGGCAGCCTAAAAGTATTATCAATGTATCTTTTTGTCGTATGCTTGGCAAGAACAAAGAATGTGCCTTGGCACATTCTAGCGCCTGCGGTGGTCGCTTGCGACATCTTCAGTATACGCCGCAGTGCGCATCCTGCCGGAGGCTTTTTGTATAATAGGAAATGCAATTTCCTATTATACAAAAAAAGTACCACCGCACAAATCCGTGCGGCGGTACTTTCATTCAAAACTCTTACGCAAGTCTTATTCTTCTGTTGTAAGTTTAATTTCTTCTAACAAATCGTCATCTGAAAAATCTGTATCCAGAATATCTAAATCGTCATCATCATCTAATCCTTCTTCAAAGAACAGATCGTCATCCATAGATAACTCACTATTCAGTCTGATATCACGATACTTTCTCATACCTGTACCAGCCGGGATATGTTTTCCGATGATTACGTTCTCTTTCAGACCTACCAGCGGATCGATCTTTCCTTTGATTGCTGCCTCTGTCAGAACCTTTGTTGTCTCCTGGAAAGAAGCGGCTGACAGGAAGGAATTGGTTGCAAGAGAAGCCTTCGTAATACCCATGATGATCGGTTCTCCGATTGCAGGCTCTTTTCCTTCTGCCTCCAGTACCTCATTCACATCCTCGAACTCAAGTCTGTCTACATTTGTTCCCGGAAGGAACTCTGTATCTCCAGACTCCTCGATACGGATTTTCTTAAGCATCTGGCGAACGATAACCTCGATATGCTTATCGTTGATCTCAACACCCTGCAGACGGTAAACTCTCTGTACCTCCTGGATCATGTAATCCTGAACTGCACGGATGCCTTTAATTCTTAAGATATCATGCGGATTGATACTACCTTCAGTCAGCTCATCACCGGCCTCAAGTTCTGCTCCGTCTGCTACCTTAATACGTGATCCATAAGGAATCAGATATGCTTTTGATTCACCTGTCTCATGATTTGTTACGATAATCTCACGTTTTTTCTTCGTGTCGTTCAAATTCGCAGTTCCTGCAATCTCTGTGATGATCGCAAGTCCCTTAGGCTTTCTTGCCTCAAAAAGCTCCTCGACACGAGGAAGTCCCTGTGTGATATCTCCACCGGCAACTCCACCATTATGGAATGTTCTCATTGTAAGCTGTGTACCAGGCTCTCCGATTGACTGAGCAGCAATAATTCCGACAGCCTCTCCAACCTGTACCGGCTCACCTGTTGCCATGTTGGCTCCATAACATTTTGCACATACGCCACTGTGTGAGCGACATGTAAGGATTGTACGGATCTTAATCTGTGTTAATGGTTCTCCGTTCTCATTTACACCCTTCTTGCAGATCAGTTCTGCACGTTTTGGTGTTACCATATGGTTCTTCTTAACAAGAACATTGCCATCTTTATCTACAATGTCATAGCACAGGTAACGTCCTGTAATACGCTCCTGAAGACTTTCGATTTCTTCTTTTCCATCCATGAATGCTTTTACAAAGATTCCAGGAATCGGTGCATCTTTCTTTGCACAGTCTACTTCATGAATGATCAGCTCCTGAGATACGTCAACAAGACGTCTTGTCAGATATCCTGAATCGGCTGTACGAAGAGCTGTATCAGACATACCTTTACGTGCTCCATGGGCAGACATGAAATACTCCAGTACGTCAAGTCCTTCACGGAAGTTTGAAGTGATAGGCAGCTCGATTGTATGACCAGTTGTATCAGCCATCAATCCACGCATACCTGCAAGCTGTTTAATCTGTTTGTCAGATCCACGGGCTCCGGAATCAGCCATCATGAAGATGTTATTGTATTTATCAAGACCAGAAAGCAGTGCCTCTGTCAGTTTGTCGTCAGTTGCCTTCCATGTCTCTACAACTTCTTTGTAACGCTCCTCCTCTGTGATGAGACCACGTTTGAAGTTCTTAGTGATGCGGTCTACAGTATCCTGTGCCTGCTGGATCATCTGTGGTTTCTGCGGAGGTACCGTCATATCGGAAATAGATACGGTCATGGCAGCTCTTGTAGAATATTTATATCCAATTGCTTTTACAGCATCCAGAACTTCTGCTGTTGCAGTTGCTCCGTGTGTATTGATAACCTTCTCAAGGATCTGCTTTAACTGTTTCTTTCCTACGTGGAAATCAATCTCCAGAAGAAGTTTGTTCTCCTCTTTTTCACGATCAACGAATCCAAGATCCTGTGGGATGATCTCATTGAAAATGAAACGTCCAAGTGTGGACTCTACAATTCCTGTTATTTCTTCTCCACCTGGCATTGTCTTTGTCACACGTACTTTAATCTTAGAGTGAAGTGTGATTGCCTGGTTCTCATAAGCAAGGATTGCTTCATTTACACTTTTGAAAATCTTACCTTCTCCTGCTGCACCTGGTCTTTCCTGAGTCAGATAGTAAATACCAAGTACCATATCCTGTGAAGGAACGGCTACCGGACCACCATCAGATGGTTTCAGGAGGTTGTTTGGTGAGAGCAGTAAGAATCTGCACTCAGCCTGTGCTTCTACGGAAAGCGGAAGATGGACAGCCATCTGGTCTCCATCGAAGTCGGCGTTAAACGCTGTACAAACAAGTGGATGAAGCTTAATAGCCTTACCTTCTACAAGGATCGGCTCAAATGCCTGAATACCAAGTCTGTGCAATGTAGGTGCACGGTTCAACATAACCGGATGCTCTTTGATGACATCCTCAAGGACGTCCCAAACCTCTGGCTGAAGTCTCTCAACCATCTTTTTAGCATTTTTAATGTTGTGTGCAGTTCCGTTCTGAACAAGTTCTTTCATAACAAATGGCTTGAACAGCTCAATTGCCATCTCTTTCGGCAGTCCACACTGGTAAATCTTAAGTTCCGGTCCTACAACGATAACGGAACGTCCAGAGTAGTCAACACGCTTACCAAGCAGGTTCTGACGGAAACGTCCGGATTTACCTTTCAGCATATCGGACAGAGATTTCAGTGCACGGTTTCCAGGTCCTGTTACCGGACGTCCGCGACGGCCGTTGTCGATCAGGGCATCTACCGCTTCCTGAAGCATTCTCTTTTCATTTCTTACGATAATATCTGGAGCGCCTAACTCAAGAAGGCGTTTCAGACGGTTATTTCTATTGATAATTCTTCTGTACAGATCATTCAGGTCAGATGTTGCAAAACGTCCACCATCAAGCTGTACCATTGGACGAAGATCTGGCGGGATAACCGGAACATTTGTCATGATCATCCATTCCGGTTTGTTTCCAGACTCACGGAAAGCTTCTACAACTTCCAGACGTTTTACGATTCTTGCACGTTTCTGTCCGGTAGCGCCTTTGAGGCCTTCTGTCAGCTCTTCGTATTCTTTTTCAAGGTCGATTGCCTGAAGAAGCTCTAAGATAGATTCAGCTCCCATTCCAACACGGAAACCTTTTCCCCAGGATTCTCTTGCTTCCTGATACTCCTGCTCAGACAGAACCTGCTTATACTGCAGGTCTGTCTCGCCTTTATCAAGTACGATATAAGAAGCAAAATATAATACTTTCTCCAGTGTTCTTGGAGACAAGTCAAGGATCAATCCCATACGGCTCGGGATTCCTTTAAAGTACCAGATATGAGATACCGGGGCTGCCAGGGCAATATGTCCCATACGTTCACGACGTACACTTGCCTTAGTAACCTCTACACCACAACGGTCACAAACAACACCTTTATAACGGATTTTTTTGTATTTACCGCAGTGACACTCCCAGTCTTTGCTTGGTCCAAAAATTCTTTCACAGAACAGACCATCTCTCTCTGGTTTTAAGGTTCTATAGTTAATAGTCTCAGGCTTTGTTACTTCGCCTTTTGACCACTCCAGAATCTTTTCAGGTGATGCCAACCCGATTTTGATTGCATCAAAAGTCATTGGCTGATATGATTGTTCTTTACTATTTTCTGGCATACAGGCACCCCTTTCTATTCATCATCTGACATGTCATCATAGTCATCAAAACTATCGTCGTCATAATCTGAATCGTAATCGTCTTCGTCATCTTCCTGTTCCTCATTTACAAGTTCCTCTCCCTGGAACTCCTGAGTTGTATAACCGTGTTTGCCGAAGTCTTCCTCATCACGACGATATTTTCCATCTCCTTCGATCAGTGAGCGGAAGCTGGTCTCTCCCATATCGGAAGTTTCCATAATCTCCACCTCTGTATTGTCATCACGAAGTACACGAACATCCAGTCCGAGAGACTGAAGCTCTTTCAGAAGTACTTTGAATGACTCCGGAATACCTGGTTCCGGAATGTTCTCGCCCTTGATGATCGCCTCGTATGTCTTCACACGGCCGATTACATCGTCAGACTTCACAGTCAGGATCTCCTGCAATGTGTAAGATGCGCCATAAGCCTCAAGAGCCCATACCTCCATCTCTCCAAAACGCTGTCCACCAAACTGTGCTTTACCACCTAATGGCTGCTGTGTTACCAGTGAGTAAGGACCTGTTGAACGCGCGTGGATCTTATCATCAACCAGGTGATGCAGTTTCAGATAATGCATGTGTCCGATTGTTACCGTGCTGTCAAAATACTCTCCTGTTCTTCCGTCACGAAGACGAACTTTACCATCTCGTGAAATCGGAACACCTTTCCAGAGTTTTCTGTGATCTCTGTTCTCATACAGATAATCCAGAACTTCCGGAAGCAGCTCTTCTTTATGTTTCTTTTCAAACTCTTCCCAGCTTAAGTTGACATAGTCATTTGCCAGATCAAGAGTATCCATAATATCTATCTCGTTCGCGCCATCAAATACAGGTGTAGAAATGTTGAATCCAAGTGCTTTTGCTGCCAGAGACAGGTGAATCTCAAGGACCTGTCCGATATTCATACGTGAAGGCACACCCAGCGGGTTCAACACGATATCAAGCGGACGGCCATTTGGCAGGAACGGCATATCTTCTACTGGAAGTACACGGGAAACGACACCCTTGTTACCATGACGTCCGGCCATCTTATCACCAACAGAGATTTTTCTCTTTTGAGCGATATAGATGCGAACAGACTGGTTCACTCCCGGTGACATCTCGTCGCCGTTGCTTCTTGTAAATACCTTGGCATCTACTACGATACCGTACTCACCATGAGGTACTTTCAGAGATGTATCTCTGACCTCACGTGCTTTCTCACCGAAGATTGCACGAAGCAGTCTCTCCTCGGCTGTCAGCTCTGTCTCTCCCTTAGGAGTAACTTTACCAACAAGAATATCTCCGGCACGGACCTCAGCACCGACGCGGATAATTCCTCTGTCATCCAGATTCTTCAGCGCATCATCACCGACACCCGGGATATCACGAGTGATTTCCTCTGGTCCAAGCTTGGTGTCACGGGCTTCTGCCTCATATTCCTCAATATGGATAGATGTATATACATCATCCTGAACAAGTCTCTCACTTAAGAGAACCGCATCCTCGTAGTTGTAACCTTCCCAGGTCATGAATCCAATCAGCGGGTTCTTTCCTAATGCAAGCTCACCATTAGATGTAGACGGACCGTCAGCGATCACATCGCCTTTCTCCACTCTGTCACCCTTGAATACAATTGCTCTTTGATTGTAGCAGTTGCTCTGGTTGCTTCGAAGGAATTTTGTAAGTTTATATTTTTTCAGTTTTCCATCATCCTGGCGGATCTGGATTTCTGCTGATGTTGAACGCTCAACAACTCCTGCTTCCTCAGCGACTACACATACTCCTGAGTCAACAGCAGCTTTTTCTTCCATACCTGTTCCGACTACCGGTGCCTCTGTCATAAGAAGTGGTACTGCCTGACGCTGCATGTTGGATCCCATCAGCGCACGGTTAGCATCGTCATTCTGAAGGAATGGAATCAAAGCTGTAGCAACAGAGAATACCATCTTAGGAGATACGTCCATATAGTCAAATGCTTTTCTCTCATAAGCCTGAGTCTCTTCACGGTAACGACCGGATACGTTCTTATGAACAAAATGTCCTTCCTCATCCAGTGTCTCGTTGGCCTGTGCTACATGATAGTTATCCTCTTCATCCGCTGTCATATAAACAACTTCGTCTGTTACACGCGGATTCTCCGGATCGGAGTGGTCAATCTTACGATATGGAGCTTCAATAAATCCATACTCGTTAATTCTTGCATAACTTGCCAGTGAGTTGATCAGACCGATGTTAGGTCCCTCAGGCGTCTCGATAGGACACATTCTTCCATAGTGGGAATAATGTACATCTCGAACCTCGAATCCGGCACGGTCTCTTGAAAGACCACCAGGTCCTAAGGCAGACAGACGTCTCTTGTGAGTCAGCTCACCAAGCGGGTTGTTCTGATCCATGAACTGTGACAGCTGAGAAGATCCGAAGAATTCTTTTACCGCTGCAGTTACTGGCTTTATGTTGATCAGGGACTGGGGCGAAATTCCTTCCAGATCCTGAGTTGTCATTCTCTCTCTTACGACTCTTTCCATTCTGGACAGACCGATTCTGTACTGGTTCTGAAGAAGTTCTCCTACCGCACGGATACGTCTGTTACCCAAGTGGTCGATATCGTCATCATTACCAAGACCATACTCCAGATGCATATTGTAGTTAATAGAAGCCATGATATCTTCTTTTGTAATATGCTTCGGAATCAGATCATGGATATCTCTCTTGATAGCCGCTTTCAGCTCATCGATATCTCCTGCTGTTTCCTCAAGGAGATTTGCAAGTACCGGATAGTAAACAAGTTCTGTTACACCGACCTCCTCCGGATCAATGTCAACAACTTCCTTCAGATCTACCATCATATTAGAAAGAACTTTGACATTTCTCTCTTCTTCCGGTCTGTCGATCCATACATACGGAACAGCTCCGTTCTGGATCCGATCTGCAATTTCTCTTGTCACCTTTGTTCCAGCCTCAGCGATTACCTCGCCTGTAATCGGGCTTACTGCATCCTCCGCAAGAACATGTCCTGAAATACGGTTCTTGAGAAGAAGCTTTTTATTGAATTTATAACGTCCTACTTTCGCCAGATCATAACGTCTTGGGTCGAAGAACATACTTGTGATTAAACTTTCTGCACTGTCAACGGCAAGCGGCTCACCCGGACGGATCTTCTTATATAATTCAAGAAGTCCTTCCTGATAGTTTGTTGCAGCATCTTTCTCAAAACTTGCCATAATCTTCGGTTCTTCACCAAAGAGTTCAATGATCTCCGGATTTGTACCGATTCCAAGAGCACGAATAAGTACTGTGATCGGCACCTTTCTTGTTCTATCTACTCTAACATAAAAAACGTCATTGGAATCTGTCTCATACTCCAGCCATGCACCACGGTTCGGAATGACAGTAGAGGAATAAAGCTTTTTACCCAGCTTATCATGTGCAATTGCATAATAAATACCAGGGGAACGTACCAGCTGACTTACGATTACACGCTCCGCACCATTAATTACAAATGTACCAGTACGTGTCATCAGCGGCAGATCTCCCATAAAGATCTCATGCTCGTTAATCTCATCCGTCTCCTTATTATGAAGTCTTACTCTGACTTTCAGCGGTGCTGCATAAGTTGCATCACGATCTCTACACTCATCAATGCTGTATTTCACATCATCTTCACACAGTGTGAAATCAACAAGCTCCAGGCTTAATTTACCGCTATAATCTGTAATTGGGGAAATATCTTCAAATGCTTCTTTCAATCCTGACTTAAGGAACCAATCATAAGAATCCTTCTGCACTTCAATCAGGTTCGGCATCTGAAGAACTTCTTTTTGTCTGGAATAACTCATTCGTGAGCTTTTTCCGCTTTTCATGGGACGAATTCTGTTCTTTTCCATATTGACGTTTCACTCTCCTCTTATTTTTTTTGTGGTCCGCAAAATGCCCTGTTATCGCTAAAACGACGAAAAAGAGCTTTGTGACTCAGTTTTTCGTGCAATATCATGGCATAACTTTCCACAATAGCGCATTTTTTACTATAGCACAAAGCCCTTTTTATTGTCAAGAGCAAAATCATATTTTTCCATATTATTTGTAACAGTTCAGCCTTCCGACTGACCCAACACCCCTACCCCGGCTAAAAAATAGCCGGGGTTCCAACAAAAAGTTTCTTTAAATTTTCTATTAATCCGAGATTTCTTCTTTTTAACGTTTCTACAATAGTGAGAATCGAACAATACATTTCGTTTCCACTTTCTTTTCTAAAACCACCAGACATCTTCTGCCGATTTTTCACTTTTCGCAAATCCCTTTCGCTCATATTATTGTCAAAAGGGACTGAAAAATCGTACATAAATAAAAG